>JALZVA010000062.1 GCA_023301335.1 Akkermansiaceae bacterium | reverse complement strand
CACCCTAACACCCAAAAGAATAACTCCATCCTCCAGCAGCCCTATGAACCGGAAAAGGATAGGCTTCTGAAAATTTTCTTCGCAGGAAACTGTAATGCTATAGGTTATAACAAACCTTTTCTATCCACAAAGTTCAGTAAAATACCACGCTACCAAGCCATTGAGCAGCTTAAACAGCAATTCCCAGATGTGGTCCATCACCCACAGTCTCATGAAGATCTCTACAGCTGCGATGCTAACCAAAAAATCACTCTCGTGATTCCTCACCACTCCGGCATCTCCTCTATCCCCGCAAAAAAATGGATTGAAACCCTCTCTCAATCAGATTTTTTCTTAGCGTTCCCCGGTATCAATATGCCACTCTGCCATAATGTCATCGAGTCTCTAGCCGCAGGAGCTATCCCGATTATTCAATATGCAGAATACCTCAGCCCACCTCTTACTCATGGTGTCAATTGTCTCATTTTCAGTTGTAAAGAGACCTTAATCCAGCAGGTCAATACCGCCTTACAAATGGATTCCGATGAAATCCTCCGTATGCGTAAAGAGGCCTATTCCTATTACCAGAACCACTGCGAGCCCGGACAATTCGCTCAAAAGCTTATCGGCAGCGCACACGAACAACTCACCCTCTTATTCTGTGCTTATCGAACCCCTCCCATTAAGCCCCCGCAGTAAGTAAACCCATGCTGCATGCTCTCATAAGATACTCAAAACTCCTCATTATTTTTTTAAATATAGTTTCTAAGCCCACTACAGGCGATGAATTTTGTGTTGCGCTATTGAATGATGACACCGAAGGGTGTCGTCTGGATTAAACACTTTAAAACATTGCTTCTTGTAAGAAGCTGAGCTAAGTTTTTCTTGCTGGTGTGTGCGTCATTTCATGATCGCAAGCTCAGGCCGATATTATCATTAAGGGAGCATCAAGCTGGATTCCTGATACCATGCCTTTTTAGGAAGGTAGATGGCAGAAGGCCGTTCCCACCTACAGAGTTTACGGATCAAGTAGCTCACTGCATCATGGACGGCACACTGGCATTTTTCTGACCCACTGAGGTAAAAAGGAGGGTTATTCTCCCTCAGCTTTACTCTCCATCACTTCTTTACGGAGAGCTTCATTAGGATCAACAAATGCCGCGTCGAAGCCTTTAGCATAATTGAATAGGTGCTTATGCATGTATTCAAAATACTGTTCTTTTTGCTCATCACTGAATTTATACCAGAGCGTAACATTATAGGCACGAGCTACTTTCTGCATCATCTTGAGTGTCAAACGTCTCCCCATGCGTGCACGCTGCACCTGCTTGTGAGTTAGCTGCTCGGTCGAAACTTCTACCATTTCGTGATTACTCATCTGCCATGCGTTCATCATTGCGTCGAGTGGCTGAGCGCCTAGATCGTTTGAGTCGATATCCATGGTTTAATCGCTATCCTTCATCGCCTCGTTTAGCAAGATCAATCCCGCTTTCTGTTCTCACTTCGTAGTCTGGTTGACAAAATCGTTACTCTAAATTGACATCCTTCACACCTAAGCCCATGCTTCCGTTATGGAGCGTATCCTAATTATTGAAGATGAAGTAGATATTGCCGAGCTAATTGGCTTTAATCTGACACGTCATCAATATGATGTTCATATGGCACATGACGGCCTTGAAGGGATCAAGGCTATTGTAAAAGTGAAACCCCACTTGATTATACTCGATGTGATGCTGCCCAAAAAGGATGGCTTTCAAATCCTCAAAGAAGTCCGTAATAACCAAAGCTTCAAAAATACTCCTGTCCTGATGCTCACGGCTAAAGCTCAGACAGAGGACACCATCAGAGGGCTTGAGCAAGGGGTCGATGACTACATGACTAAGCCTTTTTCTCCAAAGGAGCTAGTTTTACGAGTGAAAGCTATCCTCAAACGCACCCAGATATCGAGCAGCTCTACAGATACACTCAAGTGTCAGCCTTTTTCCTTTAACATCGTAACACTTCAATTCTTTGCCAATGACGAGCACATTGAGCTCACCTCCACGGAGTTTAAACTCATGCTCTTCCTCTGCAAGCATGCCAATGTCGCCAAAGATCGTCAGACTCTTCTCACGGAAGTCTGGGGATACCATGGGGATGTAAACTCTCGTACTTTAGACACGCACATGAAGCGACTCCGTCAAAAGCTTGGTAGCTATGCAACACATCTTGAGACGGTCCGTGGAATCGGGTATAAAATTGTCCCTACAGCATCTTCCTCAGACCCTTCATGAGCAATCCTTTTCTCATCACCCTGTGCCTTGTCTTGCTGATTTTGTTAATCCTCAACTGGAGGCTAACAATTGCAGACCGAATCTACCAAAAAGAGAAGCACCAGAAGAATGCCATACGGCATCAAAAAGAAATCGACGTGCAACGACAGGAACTCGAACTCCTGATTAACACTTTCGATGACGCACTCATAGTTCTCGATAAAGACGGGGTGATCCGCTTAGCCAACCGAGCGGCTATCCAACTCTGTAAAGGTCGTGAAATTAAAGGAAAAACTGCTGTGCAGGCGTTCCTTAATGAACCCATTGCAGAGACGCTCAAGCGCTCTATCCACACAACGGAACCGTTTAGAGAGAAGCTCATCCTCGCAGGAGGCTCATTTGGTGATAATGATGATTATGATGAATCTGCCTGGATCCTCGACGCAGCTCCTTTTATAGCTAACGGGGACGACTCTCTCACTCGTGTCATTCTCCGTGATGTCACTGCCGAACATAAGACAGATCAGATCAAGCGGGAATTTGTCGCTAATGCCTCCCACGAACTCCGAACGCCTCTCTCGATCATCAATGGCTACGTAGAAAATCTGTTAGAAGATCAAGTCCTCGACGATCCTGTCATGGCACGTAAATTTCTCAG
Source organism: Akkermansiaceae bacterium (assembly GCA_023301335.1). GTDB lineage: Bacteria > Verrucomicrobiota > Verrucomicrobiia > Verrucomicrobiales > Akkermansiaceae > Rubritalea. The sequence goes on along the minus strand of JALZVA010000062.1, from coordinate 4,361 downwards.
TACGATGCAGAAGCATGGATTACGCCTCTCTGCTCTGATAGAGGATATGCTTTCTGTCTCTAAACTTGAATCTGGAGAGGCTGGATTACTCGACCTCAGTGACTTCAAAATTCAAGAGGTGTTCGACTACATCCTCGAACGCCTCACTCCGCTTGCCCTAGAACATGGTAGTAAACTAAAGATCGAACTTCCCGACTCTACCTTAACCTTACACGCTGATCGTTTTTACTGGGAGCAAATTTTATTCAACCTCACTGAGAATGCGATCAAACAAAACCCGCACCATTCGATCAAGCTCACCCTGCGGGCAGAGCGCGTGAATGAGGATATCGTCATCACTGTGACAGACACAGGGAAAGGCATCCCAGCAAATCACCTCCCTTATATTTTCAACCGCTTCTACCGTGCGCAAAAACACCACTCGCAGAATGAAATCAAAGGTACGGGGCTAGGACTAGCCATCGTAAAACATGCGGTGGAAGCCCATGGAGGCAACGTCAGCGTCACCTCTACACCTGGGCAGGTCACGATGTTTAAGATCGTGCTTCCCCAGGAGTCTAAAATATAAACCCGTTCGTAAAATTACGCTCCTAAGCAATGTTCGAGAAGACTTTCGTCACATCTTCATCGTCCTCTAACTTATCGATCAAGATCTCAATCTCTTCAATCTGAGGCTCCGTAAATTCAGTTGGGTTCGATGAGATTCTCTGTAACTCAGCCTTCTTAATTTCTAAGCCAAGGTTTTCCACTCCTTTTGAAAGGGTACCAAATGCAGTGAACTCACCAAAGGCAACAAGGCTTTCCCCCTCTGTCTCTAACTCTTCTAAACCGGAGTCGATCAGCTCTAACTCCACCTCTTCTACATCCACGCCTTCTTTGCTCTCGAACTCTACCACTGCCTTACGGTTAAACATAAAATTCAGCGCTCCACTATCGAGTAGCTCTCCTCCCCCTTTGTTCACTGCCGTTCTGACATTATTAAAGGTACGTGTGTTATTATCCGTCGCGCATTCGACAAAGAGTAAGACTCCATGAGGACCTTTCACTTCATAGGTCACTTCGTCATAATTGGTAGCATCCTTCCCTGAAGCACGCTTGATCGCCTTATCAATGTTATCCTTAGGCATATTCTCTGCCTTGGCATTGAGGATGGCAGTTCTCAATTTAGCATTGGTTTCAGGGTCTGGCCCACCTTCTTTAGCGGCCATAGTGATCACCTTCCCTAACTTTGGAAATAATTTGGACATCTTGTCCCAACGTGCTTCTTTTGATGCTCTTCGATATTCAAATGCTCTTCCCATAATGTGACTTTGTTTTGCTGCGCGCAGTCTAGGCAACTGTCCTCACAACTCAAGTATTTAGGAATTTATTTGCATCTTCCTCTAGGGTTTTTCTATTGTCTCCTATCCAGAAGCTTCATGACTAGTGCAGAAACCATTGCCCCTATTGGGATTATCGACTCCGGTGTAGGCGGGCTCTCCGTCCTGAAGGAAATCCATACGCGTAGTTCTGGACTCAGTCTCCATTACATCGCCGACTCAGCATGGTGCCCTTATGGGAGCAAATCTGCCACACAGATCACCGAACGGGTCACTCGCCATACAGATCACCTCCTCAGCTTAGGCTGTGGCACTATTGTGATCGCTTGTAACTCCGCTACCATTTCCTCCATTGAGGAGCTCAGGGAGCGTCAGATCGTCCCCTTTGTAGGGATGGAGCCAGCTATCAAACCGGCTGCTAAAGTAACTCGATCTGGCGTGATTGGCGTCTTAGCTACTGAGGCCTCCTTAGCTGGTAAAAAATTTCACCGTCTGGTTAATGAACACGGAAAAGATGTGAAGGTCATCACCTCCGCCTGTCCAGACTTTGTGAGCTTAGTTGAGCAAGGTATCCTCAGTGGAGAAAAAGTGACTGAGGCAATCAAACATTACGTTAACCCGCTATTGGACCAAGGAGCTGACACCCTCGTGCTAGGGTGCACTCATTACCCGTTTTTACGTGATGCGATCGAGCAATTTACAGGAACGACAGTCACCGTCCTCGATACGGGCGCCGCCGTTGCCACGCGCACTTTAGATCAGGCAGGTTTTATCAAAACTTCAGCCCACATGGAAAATCGTATTCATATTTCCACCTCTGGTGAGCTGCCAGAGCTTCAGCGTATCCTCCCCATCCTTTGCCCGGGGATGAACGTGCATTCCACCGCGCTTAGTTACGCTTAACCGAGTAGTCGCTTCCCCAGCGGTGCTACTGCACTTTTTTTACAAACTGCGCTTTGAGCATGATACTCATACCGTTCATTTTCGTGGAAATCTGGTGATCTCCATCTTCCATAATCCGAATAGGCTTCGACTTCATTCCACTCTTCAGCACCTCAGATGTTCCCTTAAGCTTTTTATCTTTGATCATCTGCACGATATCGCCATTTTCCAGTATATTTCCAAATGCGTCCTTCACCACTCGGCTTTCTTCACTCTCCTCTTTCTCCCACTCATGACCACATGTGAGGCACTCATACTTCTGGTCAAGTTCTAGCACATCATCAAGGGTGCAAAGTGGGCATTCAATCTTCGACATGGCTTTGCTTAGCACCCCAGATAAGCTTAGGAAACGATAATTTCGCCTCCCCTTCAGCTATTTTTTAGAGATCTGGTGCTTTGGCCAATTTTTAGACACCCACGCATTTTTTTTAGAATTCCATGTGAATGAATGCCAGCCTGCACTTTTTTTAGAATGCACCCGCAGGACAAACTTACCTTCGACCGTTGGATGCGCGTTCACACTCCAGAAGCGGTGCTCTTTATTTCCTAGCTTTACAGCCTTTCCTTCAGGAAGCGTGTGGTTGGTGGAGAACTCTACCTCTCCAGCAGATTTCCCTGAGACGATCAGTTCCCAGTTCCCCGTATTTACAAAATCCTCTGCTTGCTCACGGCTAGAAAATACTTCCGCAGTGAGGATGGAGGGAAATAAAATCATCGCGCTTAAAAAGAGCCTGAGGGAGCCTTGCTTGTTCATAAGCTCATGAAACACGCTTTTCTACCTCCTGTAAAATCGAATTCTTGTAAAAAATAGATCATTGTTCTAATTTTTCATACTTTTATACTACGTATACTCAGGGTTTGGAAAAAAATTCTCTTTTCAATTCGTCTTTTTCCCCCTAAAGCCCAAGCAATGTCAAAAACACTAATCATAGCCGAAAAGCCGTCTGTCGCGACTGATCTTTCCCGAGCTCTTGCTAAATCCCCCGAAATGGCGAAGTTCGAAAAGGTAGGACAAGGCCGTGATTATTACTTTGAAAATGACACCCATATCATCACCTCTGCAGTGGGTCACCTCGTAGAGTTAAAGATGCCCACTGGGCCAAATGGTAAAAACCTCCCATGGAAATTCGACGTCCTCCCCGCTATTCCGAAAAAATTTGAACTTCAACCCATTGAGCAATCTGAGTCCCGCCTCAAGCAAGTCCTCAAACTCTGCCGTCGTAAGGATGTAGATGCGATCATTAATGCTTGTGATGCCGGTCGTGAAGGTGAGCTGATCTTCCGCTATATTCTCGAGCTTGGTAAAATCGATAAACCTTCCAAGCGCCTCTGGATGCGTTCGATGACGAACCAATCCATTATCGACGCTTGGTCTTCGCTCCGTGAAGATGAGCAGATGAAGCACCTTGCAGATGCGGCAAAGTGCCGCTCTGAATCAGACTGGCTGGTGGGACTAAACTCCACCCGTGCCCTCACCTGCTTCCGCTCTCGCCATGGTGGATTTAATATCACTTCCGCTGGCCGCGTGCAGACTCCTACGCTTGCTATTTTAGCGAAGCGTGAAAGAGAGATTCGGGAATTCCAGTCCACTCCTTATGCTGAAGTCCATGCGGAATTCAGTGTCGAAGCAGGCTTCTACGACGGTCGCTGGTTTGACACCAACTGGAAAAAGTCTGATGACAAGCACCATAAAGCTGAACGTATCTGGAAGACAGAAGATGCAGAATCTATCAAGAAGCGCTGCGAAGGGAAGACTGGAACCGTAAGCGAAGAGAAAAAACCATCTAAGCAAGCCTCTCCTCAGCTCTATGACCTCACCACGCTACAGCGTGAAGCGTCTTCTAGATTTGGCTTACCTGCACGCCGCACGCTACAGATCGCCCAAGCTCTCTACGAAAAGCACAAGATGCTCACCTATCCAAGAACGGATTCACGCTACCTCCCAGAGGATTACCTAAGTGAAGTATTCGGCACCACTAAAGCGATCGCGGAGAGCACCACCGAACTTGGTGAGCATGCTAGATTTTCTCTAAAAAAGGAATACATCGTGAACTCTAAGCGCGTCTTCAATAACGACAAGATTTCCGATCACTTCGCCAT
>JALZVA010000061.1 GCA_023301335.1 Akkermansiaceae bacterium | reverse complement strand
AGGTAGTGGATACGGCGTTTGGCTCTTCTAGAGATTCTTCCTGAGACATCGCGCATGAACTTAGCGGTCTCTTCATCGTCACAGATGATCTGGTCCACTTCATCGGTGAGGAAGTCGCGTGCTGTTTTTTCAATTAAGCCTGGCTCTCTGAAGACATCGACTGGGGCAGGGCGGGAGTCTCTCTTCTCCTCTACTGCTCTCCATTGATCGAGTAGCATGGCGAGGTCTCTTACGAAGTGACGTGCGCGCTGACCTTGGGCAACTGTGCGCATAATGATGCCCATGCCCTCTGGCACCTGGAGCTTCTGCATGATGCGGCGGAGGCGTGCACGTTCTTTTGGGTCATCTACTTTTCTAGAGATTCCAAACTGTTCTGAGAAGGGCATGAGGACGAGGTAGCGCCCAGCCAGAGAGATGTTAGTGGTGACACGTGGGCCTTTGGTTCCAATAGGGCCTTTGGAGACCTGAATCATGATCTCTGAACCGATCGGGTAGATGCTAGGGATGTCCTTAGAAGTTGGCTTCTTTTGTTTTTTCTTAGGTCTGCCTTCGCGTTGAATCTCCTCCATGCCGCTATCGAGTGCCGCTGGGATAGCATCCCAGAAGTGTAAGAAGGCATTTTTTTCCATGCCGATATCTACGAACATGGCTTTAAGACCTTGCTCGATGTTTTTCACTGTGCCTTTAAAGATGCCGCCGACGATGTTATTGTCGCCTTCACGTTCAACATCATATTCCTCTAAGGAACCGTTTTCGAGAAGTGCCACACATCTCTCTAGTTTTTCGTTATTGACGATTAAGGTGACCCCTTCTTTTGGGTTGGGTGCGCCGAAACCGAATGCTCGTTTGATTTTATTGATCATAATGTAAATGGTATAGGTTTTTTGTGTGTATTGATTGTTTGTTTATCTGTCGCCTTCCTCTTCTTCCGGAGAAGGGTTGATGACTTGAATTGAGTTTTCAGGAGTTGCCTCCTCTGGGGAAATGGGAGGACCGAAGAGAATGTCGAGACGGTTCTCTTCCGGTAAAATGATTTCATTAATGATATCGAAGTGTCCCAAGGGTGGCTGCTGCCTTTTGAGAGGGATCTTGTAGCCAGCGTCACGGGCAAAGAGTCCTTCGAAGATGAGTTTAGCGAGTGGGCCTGCAACTTTTCCGCCTGAGGTTCCACGCCTAACAGCGACTGCGACCACGTATTTAGGTTGATCATAAGGGGCGAAGGCAACCGTCCAGGAGATATTCGTAGCAAGGCCGTGGTCGGTGGTTTGTGCGGTTCCAGTCTTAGCTGCTATTTGTATATCATCTAATGCCGCTGGGCCGGCTGTTCCTCCTGCTTTATTAGCGGCAGCATGCATGCCTGAGCGGATGAGTTCTAAGTCTTCGATACTGACTCCTGCCTGGAGGAGGTTGAGTTTAAGATTAGGTCTGTTAGGAAAGGCGATGACTTTATCAGGGTGGGAAATTTCCCTAATGATACGTGGTGCGTAGAGGTGGCCACGGTTGGCGATAGAGCATACCAGAGTCGCCATTTGTAAGGGTGTGCACTCAGTGTCCTGCTGCCCAATGGTCGTCATACCTGAAATGGCTGGGGTGAGGCGGTTTCTTCTATCCGCTCTCTTCCAAGCGCGATTACCTGGAACAATGCCAGCAGATTCACCGGGGAGGCGAATCCCTGTCTTTTTCCCAAAGCCTAGGCTCTCTAAGTCTTTGACGAGTTTGCTCGGAGTAATCTGGGCTGCGAGGTTCATGAAGTAGGGGTTACAAGAACGCTGGATAGCTTCTGAGAGAGCTAGTGGCCCATGCCCAGAGGTTTTCCAGCAACGGCATTTGAAATTACCGTACTGGATGTAACCAACGCAATCATGAGAAATTTTAGCCTTTCCATTGAGGGCTGCTGATAGAGCGGTGGGGAGTTTGAAGGTAGAGCCTGGCGTGTAATTCTTGATTGCGGCATTGTTGAAGGGGTTAGCCCGGTTCCCATTATAAGCTTTCACGGTATCTGGGTGGATACTGGGGATAAAATCGTTAGGGTTATAGTCTGGGGTGGAGGCAAGCGCTAAGACCTCACCTGTGTGTGGGTCCATAACGACGGCAGAGGCTCGGCCTACGATCTTGAGCACTTCTTCCGCGAGGTATTGGGCCTCTGCATCGATGGTGAGTGTGACCTTTGCCCCTGAGCCTCGGCGCTTTTTATCAATCAAGCGTTGGGTCTTCCCTTTGAGATCGCGCGAGATCGTGCGGACGGCCTCGGTTCCTCTGAGGAATTCATCCATGGTGCGTTCGACCCCATTGACGCCTTTTTCATCTCCTATGTAGTGCTTATACCCTTCGGGGATATCACCTTTTGCCCATTGAGAGACGTAGCCTAAGACATGTGAGGCAAGAGAACCGAAAGGATACTGACGCTGAGGGCGGACGCTGATATAGACGCCGGGGAGGGAGACGTTATTCTCTGCGGCATGCGCAAACTCATCGTAGCTGAGATCATGGCGGAACGTGAAGGGGATGAGTCCGCCGTGGGTGTTATAGTGAGAGACCAGTCCTGGAATGTTTTCACCAGGGCGATCGAGACTGATAGAGAGACCGATAGAGGAATCGGCTGATTCTTTCTTTCGTAATCGAGGGCGTAAGTATTGGTTTACAATCGAGTTGATATCTTCGAGTCCTTCTGGGACGTCTTCGACTTTATTCTCGAGATCACTTAGATAGGCTTGGTGAACTTGCTTCAAGTTGAAGGAAATTTCGTAATTTCTCTTATTGGTCGCAAGAGGGACACCATTACGGTCGAGAATGATCCCACGGATTCCTGGCTCACGGATGAGAACTTCGTAATTTTTAGGAAGCTTACCGACAAACTCTTCTCGCTTGGTGATCTGATAGGTGTGTAGCCGAGACAATAAGACGCCGGTGCCAGCTAATATAAAAATAGTTAGCAGCACAATCCTATGTCTATGGCGAGGAAGAATCATCAGATGCGATCAGGGTTAAAGAACCGGCGGCGGTTGTCGTTTTTAATAGTGTGGTTACAAAGTGTCGCGATCTTACTTAGCATGAAGAGGATGAAGGGTACGACTGAGATGGAGAGAAGTGCGGTGAAGGAGATCTTTAAAAATGTTTCCGGAGTGTAGGAGAAATTCCCTCTAACAATATTAATGAGAAGAAACTCTACCCAAAGATAAGCGTAGATGGAGATTCCCATAATGAGGGTGGGGATTTGCCACTTTCCAGAACGAAAAAGAGGGGTGAAGCCGAGTGTCACGACTCCCATCAAGGCGTAGAGAATAATGCTGTAGCCAAAGTGGAGCGACTCGACGGATTCCGTGTAAATCGTCTGGTTGAACGCCTGAGTGTTCAAGGTATGCTGGCAGTCCCAGAGAAAGCCTCCAATGAAAGCGAGAAAAAGCATCATCGCGACACCCCCAGTTAGAGACGCGCAAAGGTAAACAATGGGCACTAAGAGTATCCTCACATTGAAGAGCAGGTCAATCGATGGGATGAACTGCTGAATGAGGCAGGTGAAAATAACTAAAATAGTTAGTATGGAATTATAGCGGATCACTCTTAAGCATTTGTCAGGATAAAGACGGTTCGGATTTTTTCAAAATCCACCGATGGCCTGACGGTTGCTTCTGCATCAAATGAACCGGATCTATATTTCATAACGGTTCCAATAAGAATGTCAGGCGGGAAGAGACCTCCCCGGCCGGTGGTAAATACTTTCATGCCTGGCTTAATCTTCGCGTTAGGCGATAAAAAACGTAGGCGTAGTATAGGTTTGTCTTCGGACTGAGTCCGTTGACCATTGAGTATTCCGACTTCATGAGTGCCTGAGATCTTTGCAGAAACTTGGCATTTCTCATCGGTCAAAAATAAGATGGTAGATTCAGAGTCGTTGGCGATATCTATTTTACCAACGAGACCTTCTGCCGAAAGAACCGGCTGAAAGTCATTTACCTCATGATCTGTTCCACGATCGATAACAGCGGTTTGCCACCAGGTAGATGGATTACGCCGTAGAATGTTAGCTGTGACAGCTGAAAATTTTTCTCGTTGGGGGAATTTTAAGGCATCGCGAAGGCTGTCGACTTCTTCTGCAATTTTTTCTAAATGCTTAACCTTAGTTCTTAGAATGTGAAGTTCTTCCTCAGATCTTTGGAGGCGGAGAGAGAGTTCTTCTGAGTGAACGATCTCATCATTAAAGTGCTTAATCTTTTGCTCTAAGGTGGAGCCTTGGGAGACAAAGGGGCTGACACATGTGTAGTAAGTAGATTGGATGCCTCTTACAGACTCAGGGCTCCTTGTGAGAACCCATGCAGTAGCTACAAGGAACGCAATAAGAGCAATAAGGTTAAGAGGCTTCACGTCGGCTTACTTCTGGAGGTTCGCTACACGTTTAAGGAGGTCGATCTCATTGAGAGTCATTCCTGTTCCTTCTGCAACGGCAGAGAGAGGGTCATCAGCGACGTGGACAGGAAGACCCGTTTCAGCATGAAGTCTTCTGTCTAGGCCTTTGAGAAGGGCTCCGCCTCCAGCGAGGGTCATGCCACGATCGACAAGGTCGGCGGCTAATTCTGGTGGGCAGCGTTCTAAGGTAGTGCGGACAGCGTCAACGATTGTAGAGACTGGGTCAGCCATCGCTTTACGAATCTCTTCTGAAGTGATGCTTACCGTCTTAGGTAGTCCTGCAACCATATCGCGGCCTTTCACATCCATAGTGAGTTCCTTAGTGAGATCGATCGCTGAGCCTAAGCGCATTTTGATTTCCTCAGCGGTGCGTTCTCCGATCATGAGGTTATAGCTTCGCTTGAGGTGCTGAATGATCGCTTCATCGAGTTCATCACCTGCGGTTCTTACCGAGCGTGAGTAAACGATACCACCGAGGGAAATAAGGGCCACTTCAGTGGTTCCTCCACCGATATCGACCACCATGCTTCCTGCAGCTTCCTGAATCGGAAGTCCTGCTCCGATGGCGGCAGCCATAGGTTCTTCCATGAGGTAAACTTCACCCGCACCGGCGTTTCTTGCGGATTCTTCTACTGCACGGCGTTCGACTTCAGTGATACCTGTTGGAACGGCGATCACCACACGGGTGTTAGATTTTGATTTATTATTATTAGCCTTCTTGATGAAGTGACGAAGCATTGCTTCCGTGACTTCGAAGTCTGCGATCACTCCGTCTTTAAGCGGGCGGATAGCTACGATGTCACCAGGCGTTCTGCCAAGCATACGCTTAGCATCATCTCCAACGGCAAGGACGATATTGGTGCCTTTCTTGACGGCGACCACAGAGGGCTCGCGTAGGACGATGCCCTGGTCTTTGACGTTGACTAGGGTATTGGCTGTACCGAGGTCAATACCAATGTCGCTAGAAAGGAAACTGAAAATTTTATTAAGCATAGGTTGTGATAGGATATGGAT
>JALZVA010000060.1 GCA_023301335.1 Akkermansiaceae bacterium | reverse complement strand
TCGATGAGGCGTTTAAGCTCCACTGAGTATTCCATCGGAAATTCTTGAACCAAGTCATTGATGAAACCATTTACCGCTAGTGACATCGCTGCCCCTTCGTCGATACCACGCTGCTGCATGTAGAAGAGCATTTCTTCTGACACTTGAGAGACGGATGCCTCGTGCTGTGTGACGTGCTGGTTACCTCTCACCGTGATGGCAGGGTAGGTGTAAGTTCTGGAGTTAGAGTTGATGAGTAGAGCATCACACTCGGTGTTATTCTTACAGCCTTTGAGGTGCTTAGGGATGTGGACTTGTCCACGGTAGGTAGAGACACCTTCTCCTACAGAGATGGATTTAGAAACGACGTTAGAGGTGGTGTTATCCGCCGCGTGAATCATTTTAGCTCCAGTGTCTTGTTCTTGGCCGTTGTTGGCAAGAGCGATGGAGATGACCTCACCTCTTGCGCCTTCGCCTTTCATGACGACTCCAGGATATTTCATGGTCAGACGTGAGCCGATATTACAATCGATCCATCTGATTTCTGCGTCTTCCATAGCGAGTCCACGCTTGGTGACGAGGTTAAATACGTTAGAGGACCAGTTCTGCACAGTGACATACTGAATCTTAGCACCTTTAAGAGCGACGAGTTCAACCACTGCGGAGTGCAGAGTCGAAGTCTCAAACTGAGGAGCCGTGCAGCCTTCCATATACATAATTTCTGAACCTTCATCAGCGATGATGAGCGTTCTCTCGAACTGCCCAAAATTTTCTGAATTGATACGGAAGTATGCCTGAAGTGGTTGCTTTAGCTTTAGTCCTTTCGGGATATAGATGAATGATCCACCAGAGAATACGGCAGAGTTAAGAGCGGAGAATTTATTATCGCCAGTAGGGATGACTTTACCGAAGTAAGGGCGGAAAATTTCTTCGTGCTCCCGTAAACCTTCTGTAGAGTTCACAAAGATCACACCTTGCTTTTCTAACTCTTCTTTAACATTTGAATAGGCAGCTTCGGAATCAAACTGAGCTTCTACCCCTGCGAGGAAGGCGCGCTCTTGTTCTGGAATTCCAAGACGTTCGAAAGTATTTTTAATATCTTCAGGCACATCGTCCCAGCTACGCTTTGGAAGTTCACCGTCTGAAAGGTAGTAACGGATGGCATCGAAATCAATATTGTCGAGATCATCCGTTGCCCAGTTGGTCGGCATTGGCTTTGACTCAAATACATCAAGTGCTTTGTGGCGGAATTCACGAATCCAATCTTTCTCTTTCTTGACGTTAGAAATGTAGTCGATGGTGTCTTTGTTGAGACCGTATCCGGCATCAAACTTGTGATTCTCTGGGAAGCGGAAATCTCCCTTAGCTCTGTCGATAGCAATGGCATCGGCAGTCTCTTGGTCAATTTCGTAGGCTTCTGGATTTTTTTCTATCTCCATGATATTAAACGTGGGTGTGAACCCTTTTGTTAGGTTGTTATAATGAACTCTATGGAATTAGGCTCCAACAGTTTCAGGATTGATGAGGTGGTCATATCCACGCTCTTCTAGCTCAAGTGCAAGTTCAGGTCCGCCTGAGGTGATGATTTTACCATCGTGTAAGACGTGGACCACATCTGGTTTGATGTAGTTAAGTAAACGCTGGTAGTGAGTGATGACGAGGAAGCCGCGATCTGGCGAACGGAGCATGTTCACGCCGTTTGAAACGATTTTAAGCGCATCGATATCGAGGCCGGAATCTGTTTCATCTAAGATGCAGTAAGTCGGGTCGAGCATCATCATCTGTAAAATTTCATTACGCTTTTTTTCTCCACCTGAGAAACCTTCATTCACAGCACGAGCGGTGAACTTACGATCCATCTCGAGTGTGTCCATTTTGGAGTAGAGATCCTTGTAGTAAGCTACGGCGTCAAGATCTTCTCCTTCTGGGAGACGTGCCTGAAGTGCAGCGCGAATGAAATTTGCATTAGAAACTCCTGGAATTTCCATAGGATACTGGAATGCTAAGAAGACACCAGCGCGTGAACGTTCGTCGATGCCCATGTCGAGTAAATCTTCACCATCGATAGAGATGCTGCCACTTTCGACTTCATAGTCGTCATGTCCTGCAATAACTTTTGAGAGTGTTGATTTACCTGAGCCGTTTGGCCCCATGATAGCATGAACCTCACCTTTAGGAATTTCTAAGTTAAGGCCTTTTAAGATAGGATTATCTTCAATGCCGGCAACGAGGTCTTTGATAATAATGGACATGTTTAGTGTTGTGTTTGTGTATTAAGTTAAAAAAAATTATTTACTGGAGACGAGCTTGCCTCGGATAGTGATTTCTAAATCATCAATCGTGGCTCCGTCTGGAAGTGTGAGAAAGTCTTCTATCGTGGCTCCGTCCTTAAAATTAACATCATGAATGATGCCCGTGTTGGAGTCGTGAAAATGGCCGTGCTCAGTTAAATTCGGACAGTAGCGTGAAGACTCGCGCTCAAAGTTAACCTGTCGCACCGCACCGTGTTCTACTAGTGCCTCTAGGCTATTATAGACAGTGGCGAGAGCGATGTCTGGGTTGATCTTCTTTGCTGCATCAAAGACGTCTGCTGCGGTCGGGTGGTTTCTCTGCTCAAGCAGGACTTCATAAACAAGCTTTCGATACTTGGTTAAACGAAGTCCCTCGATCTCGGCAAGGTCTGTATTTTTTTCCACCACTGATAGTGTAGATAAACTCGAATGGGGGAGTCTGCAAGCTCTTTTTTAGAATTAGTCTAATTATGAAGAATTAAAATGATGGGGAGATTTTTGCGGTTTACTGAGCTTTTTGTTTCAGTGAAAAAACACCGTATTTAGGACTAAATAAGTAGGAGAGAAGAAAGACGGCACCGAGGATGATTAAAATACTAGGGCCGGGAGGGATGCCGTCGACCACAGCAGAAAGCATGACGCCGAGGAGTGAGCAGATGGCTCCGATGGTTCCGCCACCCCAGAAAAGAGCAGTGGTGTTGTTGGTATAGAAGAGCATGGTGGCACCTGGGGCAACGAGGAGGCCGACCGAGAGGGCGCAGCCGACAGACTGTAGGGAAGCGACCAGCATGAGGATGAGCATGACAAAGGTCATGTATTGCATCAGTCGGGTAGGCACACCTTGGGCGGAGGCGACATTTGGCTCGAACAATGTCAGGATAAGAGGGCGCATGAAAAGGGTTGAGAGGACGAGGGTGATGCCACTGATTCCCAGCATGATGTAGAGATCTGTCTCGGTCACTGCGAGGATATTCCCAAATAGCCAGTGCTCTAACTCAGTCTGGACAGAGAGAAAGGGCAGAGCCGCCACACCAGCGGCAAAGGCAGAGGTGTAGAGAATCGCAAGGGCCGTTCCCTGAGGAATCCTTGAACTGCCGGAAATAATTAAGGAGCCTAGTCCGATGAGCATGGCGGCAAAGATCGCCCCGAGGAAGGCATTGAGCTGTGTTAGGTGACCAGTCACAAAAATGGCGAGTGCGATCCCTGGAAGCATGGTATGGGAAAGTGCTGAGACGGAGAGCGCCTGTCTTCTGAGATTGACGAAGCCACTGAAGAAGCCATTAGCAAAACCTATCACGCAGCCAGCGAGTAAAGCTTGCTGGAAAAAGCGATTCTCTCGCACGAACTGGAGTAACTCATCCATTAGGAAAACACCTCCTTGATTCTGCTGGCTGAAATCACGTCTTCAGTTTTTCCAAATTCCACAAGCTGGGTATCAATCAACAAGGTTTGGTTAAATAGCTCTGAGACATTGTTCATGTCGTGGTGTGAGCTAAGGATGAGTCGTCCTTCTTTGGCGAGTTGATGAAAGAGGACGCCGAGGAGTTCTGAAGCGTTAGGATCGAGACCAGTGAAGGGTTCATCCAGAAGTAAGATGTGTGCCTCTTGAGCGATCGCGCGAGCTAAGAATGCACGCTGTTGCTGACCACCGGAGAGTTCTTTGATTTGCCTATGCTGGAGGTCTTCTAGTTGGAGAGAGAGGAGGGCGGAGGTGACAGCTTCCTCGTCAGTGTCGGTGAA
>JALZVA010000059.1 GCA_023301335.1 Akkermansiaceae bacterium | reverse complement strand
CTACGCTGCTATTAGTGATGAGCGCGAGGAAGTTATTTTGGTAAGGTATCCATAAATTTTCAACCTCTATGGTTTGAATTCTCCGGTAGGAAATTCTCATAAAAGGGATGAGATACGGCGTTGAAATCAAGTAAAAAGAGTCGATCCGTGAATTGTGAAGCGAGTTTAATCCATATTCCATAAGGACTATGGATTCTTTGATGTTTCAAAATTAACCTTAAATAACTAAAATTGTTAGGCGATTTTGTGAGATTCTGTTTATCAAACGCCACTCTGCTCTGATTCACTGACCCTGCTTGGCCAATTCACCCTTCGAGCAGGTCGCTTTATTCCTGTCGAAATCCTCTCCAACCTTCGAGAATTTTTCCACACCCCTAAGCCCTGTTACGTATCGTGCTGATGCTGACTACGCACAGCGGGTGGAATGCGTGGTTGAAACAGTAGTTAGAAATCATTTTAAAAGGATCAAAAAAATTTCTTCTCTTTAACGATTTATGGGCTAGTTTCTTCGGTAGTATGAGAGCACTTTATATTTGCTGTAGTTTAGCCCTTGGTTTTTCAGGGTTAGCGGAGGCACAGCTAATCCAACCTGAGCAAAAACAAGGACAGCAAAAACCTGTTAGTATTTATGACTCGGTGGTGCGTATCGAAGCTACGACGCAAGTGGCTGATTACAGAACACCTTGGAAAACAGGGTTTTTTGGAGGTGGTACAGGAACGGGGTTTTTGATAGGGGAGAACCTCTTCATGACCAATGCACATGTGGTCTCGGATCAGCAAAGGGTATTGATCACTCGGCATGGTTCCGCCCAAAAGCATAAGGTTAAAATTCTTCATGTGGCACATGATTGCGACCTCGCACTTTTCTCGCTTGAGGACTTCACTCCTTTTGAGGGCTTGAAGAAATTAGAATTTGATGGTGTTCCCGTCTTAGAAAGCTCAGTCCGAGTGATTGGCTATCCGATAGGGGGCGATAGAATATCTGTGACACGCGGTGTCGTCTCACGGATCGATTTCATTCCATATTCACATAGTAGAGTAGACTCGCACCTAGTGGTGCAGATTGACGCAGCGATCAACCCTGGGAACTCTGGTGGCCCCGTCCTGCAGGATGGGAAGGTCGTAGGTGTAGCATTCCAAGGGATTAACCAAGCTGATAACACGGGCTACATGATCCCTACTCCCGTGATTAAGCGTTTTTTGAAAGATGTCGAGGACGGCAGCTATGATGAATATGTAGACATCGGAGTGAGAACCTTCCCCTTATTTAATCCTGCAATGCGTCAGGTATTTAAGATGAAGAATGGTGATCCGGGTATCTTAGTGACTTCCGTGACAAGTGGGGGATCTGCAGACGGAGCTCTAGAAAAAGGAGACATCCTCTATCAAATTGACGATTATGAAATCGATTCCTCTGGAAGCATTTCTATTCATGGTGAACGGGTTGATCTCAATGAAGTGGTTGAGCGCAAGTTCGTGGGAGATGAGCTAAGGTTTAAAGTGATCAGAGAAGGGGCTAAAAAAGAGCTAAAAACGACTTTGAAGTCGTTTAAGCACAGCAAAATTTTTGCCAAAAAGTATGAAAAAAAGCCTCTTTACACGATCAGAGGTGGCTTAGTATTCCAGCCCTTAGACAGAAGTCTTTACACAGCACACAGGCTCAGCAGCCCAAGGGTGAGAAGGCTCTACAACACCTACATTTCAGATGAAATCTATAAAACGAGAAAAGACATCGTGGTGCTCACGAGCGTGCTTAAGCATTCGGTCAACAGCTCATTAGGTGGCTTTGCAGGAAATGCAGTGAAGACAATCAATGGCGTGGAGGTGGAGAGTATTGAGCATGTGCATGAACTGCTTAATCCAAAGGAAATACCTGAATTTTTCGTCATCGAGTGCGATGGAATACCTCGCCCTGTAGTGATAGCTGCAAGAGAAGCTTCAGCAGCGGATCAAGATATCAAGTCGCGCTACGGAGTGACAAAACTTTTTAACTTAGAAGAATAGTAGAACATTTTAATGAAAAAATTCATTTATACGATTGCAGGATTGGCCTGTTTATTAGGTGTAGGAAATGCACAGGAGAAGTCTGTGATACGACTAAACTCGACGCTTCAGCCGTATAGTGCGGGGCAACCTTGGAATAAAGGTGAGGCGGTCAACAGAAGAGCTCTGATTACTTACTTAGGTGATGGGAAGCTGATTACTACTGCTGAGATGGTGGTGAACGCTTCTTACCTGGAGTTGGAAACGGTCGAGGGAAATACCCGTATCCCCGCAAAGGTGGAAGCGATCGATTACGAGGCGAACCTTGCACTGCTCATTCCAACTAAATCAGAAGACGTAAAAAAACTAGATAACTTGCTAGAAGCTAGCTCTATACGAGAATTTAGCAAAATCGGAAACAAGGTCACTGTGATGCAGGTGGAAGCCAGTGGTGTGCCTCTCAAAACGGAAGGGATAATTCGTGGAGGCAAGGTCATTTCCAGCTTTGTCCCAGGGCATTTTTTCCTTACTTATGAGATCAAAGCCTCGATGCAAAGTGCCGCGAGTAGTTTTTCCATCCCTGTTTTTGAAGAGGGAAGCTTACTCGGCGTGCTCACCAGTTATAATTCCAATGAGCAGTTACTAGATGTGATAGCTCCAGAGGTTATTCGTGCATTCTTGAAAGATACAGAGGACGGAGAATATGCAGGCTTTCCTGAAATTGGCTTAAATTTAAGTAGTACACAGGATCCAAATTTCAGAGCATGGCTTAAGCTAAAGGATACTGACGGGGGGCTGTATGTAAATGGGGTCAATCCGAAGGGACCAGGAGCGGAAGCTGGATTAAAAAAAGGAGATGTGATCCTTGCTGCTAATGGTAAAGCTATCGATAGACAGGGTTACTACAAGTCTGAACGATATGATAAGCTACATTGGAGACACCTGGTGAGAGTGAAGCACGTGATTGGTGAAAAACTATCTCTAGAAATCTTACGAGAGGGGGAGAGACAAACTGTGGAAGTGACCCTCAACGCTATTCCTGAAGGGATCATCCCAGCACACATGCACGATCGCGCACCAGCCTACCTAGTGAAAGGTGGACTCATCTTTCAGGAATTATCAGAAAGCTATTTACGTGTCTTTGGAGACCAGTGGCAGAGCAGAGCACCGCTCAATCTGCTAGATGTCTATCATCACCCAGAAGATTATGAAGAGGGCTTGAACAGGGTTGTGTTCATCTCGGCGGTGATCCCGACTCCTGCTACACTAGGCTATGAAAGACTCAGATCACTCATCGTCAAAAAAGTGAACGGCAAGGAGATCTCAGATATTAAATCGCTCCACGCAGCATTTAAACATGCAGAGAATGGCATCCATAAGATTGAGATCGATGAAGACCCTAAGGAAATTTACCTCTCTGAAGAGCTTTCTAACACCGTTGATAAGAGTCTCCTTCAGCGTGGAATTCCAGCACTGAGTAGATATAAATAGTGGATTCAATCACCCAGGCAGCTCTTGGCGCGCTCTGTGGAGAACTCTTTCTATCTAAGAAATTAGGATGGAAGGGCGCTCTTTGGGGAGCCTTATTAGGAACAGCTCCTGATCTCGATATCATCGCTTTTTTCTGGCTAGACGCAGCTGAGCAGCTGCGCTGGCATCGAGGGATATCGCATTCGATTTTTATTCTCCCTTTTGTGACCTTCCTTTTTGGTTGGTTACTTACTAAAATACATAAAACGAAGAAGCTTAAGCTTAGGCACGCTTCTTGGTTTGTCTTTGCCACATGGGCAAGCCATGTCTTCATTGACTGCTTTAATACTTACGGCACACAGATTTTTGAACCCTTTAGCGACTACCGGTTTGCCTTTAATTCGATTTTTATCATCGATTTATTCTTCACTCTTCCGATGCTTCTGGCCTTAGTGCTGTGCTTATTTTTCTGTAAGAAAAAACCACGGCTGCGAGTGTTTTTACACTACACTACACTGGCTTGGCTCTCGCTCTATTTTGTGGC
>JALZVA010000058.1 GCA_023301335.1 Akkermansiaceae bacterium | reverse complement strand
TATGCTGAGGCGGTGGCGGGGCAGAGGCTAGCGAAGAGAGGGCTACTAGCTGTGATGAATGTGCGTGAGCTGGGGATTAAGGAGGAGGTAGATAGGAAGATGACGCAGGTTATGGCAATGGAGCAGTATCGTGTGTTGTTAGCGGAAGAGGGAGAGGAGAATGGCTATCAGGAGGGAGATTCACTACAACTTGGTCAATCTGCTCAGAAGATGAAGAAGCGTAAGAAGGGTTTTTCGAAGGATCAGGTAGAAGAGATTTTAGCTTCTGGAGGAAAGCTTTCCTGGGGTGAGGTGCTACGCTGTAGGACACGTTATTTCACGGATGGCCTAGTGATAGGAAGTGAGGGTTTCGTGAATGATTTCTTCAATGCGTTAAAAGCTCGAACGGGGAGGTATGAAAAACGTGATACAGGAGCGAGGAAGATGAAGGTTAAAGGAAGCTCGCTACATTGTATGCGCGATTTGAAAAGAGATGTGTTTGCTCATTCGTAACACTGTATTTAGCGATATAAAATTTGAAATTATTTAGAGTGTGCTAAATATTATATGTATGAGTGGATTGAGGACGTGTCACAGCTGACTCATATAATATGATGCTAAGAATCGAGGAGTATACTACTTGTGGGTTCTTTATGGGATTCTCATAGTAGGTAGAATTGGGCTGTTTCTGAAGGTGTGAGTCTTGGAATATGTTGCTGGTTGTTGCATGTTGAGCTACTTCCTTGCAGTTCCTCTTCAATAGCGGAAACTCGGGGCGATCACCAAGGAAGCTACCCTGAATGGATCTGTGAAGTATTCTGGGCACAAGTGGTCATTTGCGAATCCACTAAGAGTTACTATTTCAAAAGCCAAGGTTGTAACGACTCTATGACTGCTCAGCATTTAACCTTTTATAGGTTTACCAGTATGTGTCTTTTGTCGAAGGTTCTAGTGGTTCAGTAATTAATGTTTTAATATGGAGTGACTTATGGTGAATGAAGTTTTAAAATGATGTTGCTTGAAGAAGGTAAAGGTAGGTTGACTTTTATAGTTTGCCTGCTAGGAAAGGGGGCGCCCTGCCTAGCGGGGTAGTAATGAGGGGTAGTTTTTTACCTCACCGTTTTTTCAGAAAAGTTTTGAGAGGGCGGTAGAAGTGTTCTTTTTCAGTTTCATGGTATTCTGGGGGAGGGGCATTTCATTAAGTTAAGCAAAGAAGAAAATGAATATACATAAAGTAACGAGCCAAGTAGGCTCAAACCCTATCTCTTTTGAGACAGGTAAGATGGCAAAGCTCGCAGACGGAGCAGTATTAGTAACATCAGGAGAGACAAATGTGCTGGTGACAGCGGTCTCTCAGACAAAGGTGAAGGCTGGGCAGTCATGGTTCCCGCTTTCCGTTGAATATAAAGAAAGAGCATTCGCAGCTGGAGTTTTTCCAGGTGGATATTTTAAACGCGAAGGACGTCCAACGGAGAAGGAAATTCTCACGTGCCGTATGACTGACCGTCCATTACGCCCACTTTTCCCGAAAGGTTATCTCTATGAGACACAGATCGTGGCACTCATGCTATCAGCTGATGGCATCAATGATGCAGACATCCTTTCTATGAACGGTGCTTCTGCAGCACTGGCTATCTCAGATATCCCATTTGCTCGCCCGATCGGTGCAGTCCGTATTGGTCGTGTAAACGGTGAGTTCGTGGTGAACCCAACTTTCGAGCAGCGTGAAGAGTCTGATTTAGATCTTGTGTATGTCGGAGATAAGGAAAATGTGATCATGATCGAAGGTGGTGCTGACCAAATTCCTGAAGAGGAGTTTGTAAAGGCTCTTTACTTTGCTCAGACACAGGTGGAGATTCTTGTGGCGTCACAGGAAGAGCTGAAAGCTATTTGTGGTAAAGAAACACGTCCATACGAGGTTTCAGTAGCTGCTCCTGACCTTCTTAACATTGCTTACGAAGTTGCAGGTGACCGTATCGAGTCAGCTATCTATGCAAATTCTAAGGTTGAGCGTGCACAGAAGGTAGGCGCACTTCGTGATGAGGTGGAAAGCACTATCTTGGAGCGTTTCCCTGACACGACAGATTTCCAGATCGAGCAGGCATTTGAATTCCTTCAGAAGAAGGCATTCCGTATTTCTATCATGGAGAAGGGCAAGCGTGCAGATGGCAGAACGCCAGCTGAGCTACGTCCACTTTTCGCAGAGGAGGGGCTTCTTCCTAAGGTGCACGGATCAGCATTATTTGCTCGTGGGGAAACTCAGGCACTTGCTGTTTCTACGTTGGCTCCTGCTGACGAGCGTCAATATTTTGACAACTATGCAGGTGGAGAAGAGAGCAAGCGCTTTATCCTTCACTACTCTTTCCCTCCTTTCTCCGTAGGTGAAGCAGGACGTTTCGGTGGTCTTAACCGCCGTGAGATCGGACACGGGAACCTTGCTGAGCGTTCTATCGCTCCAGTGATCCCAGCTGAAGAGGACTTCCCTTATGCAGTGAGAACTGTGTCAGAAGTGCTTGAGTCAAACGGATCTTCATCAATGGCTACAGTGTGTGCGGGAACGATGTCACTCATGGGTGCTGGTGTACCTCTCCTTAATCCTGTATCTGGTATCTCAGTTGGACTTGTTACAGAGTTCAATGAAGCTGGTGAAATGGTGAAGTATG
This sequence comes from Akkermansiaceae bacterium, assembly GCA_023301335.1. Lineage (GTDB taxonomy): Bacteria > Verrucomicrobiota > Verrucomicrobiia > Verrucomicrobiales > Akkermansiaceae > Rubritalea. The sequence goes on along the minus strand of JALZVA010000058.1, from coordinate 18,525 downwards.
AGCGTCTGCTCGACATCATAGGATCTGAAGATTTCTATGGTGACATGGACTTTAAGCTTTGTGGAACACCTGAAGGTGTGACTTCTTACCAGCTTGACCTCAAGCTCGACGGTATCCCACTTAAGATTCTCGAAGAAGCTGTGTATCAAGCTAAGGAAGGCCGTGAGGTGATCCTTGAAAAGATGCTTTCTGTGATTAACGAGACTGCTCCTATCAACGAGAACGCACCACGTATCGAGTCGGTTAAAATCGACCCAGATAAGATTGGTATGCTGATCGGACCTGGTGGTAAGAATATTAAGGCGATCCAAGCTGAGTCAGGTGCAGACCTCAACATCGAAGATGATGGGACAGTGCATATCTACGCAGCAAAGAAGGAGAGCCTAGACCGTGCAGTAGAGATGGTTTCTCAAATGTTTGCAGAAGTAGAAGTGAATAAGACTTACAAAGGGAAGATTGTTTCTACGACAGCATTCGGTGCATTCATCGAGGTGCTTCCTGGTAAGGATGGACTTATCCACATCTCTGAGCTTGCAGAAGGCCGTGTAGAGAAGACAGAAGACGTTGTAAAAGTAGGTGACGAAGTCACTGCGAAGTGTATCGGTATAGATGACAAGGGACGCGTTAAAATGTCTATCAAAGCAGCTCTCCGTGATGCGAAGATAGCTGAGGCAAGCGACTCTGCTGACGACACTGATCAAGAAGCTTAAGAATTAAAAAAACTAAAGGATAGCGTTAAGCTTTTCTAAAGTGAAACAACGGCACCTGTCTGATTGGCAGGTGCCGTTTTTATTTGACTCTCGGGGAGATGGACGGAAGGCTTCGACTATGGAGAAAGTGCATACGGTGTCATTCGTCTTGAATGACAAGAACTATCATGGAGCCTATATGCAGCATCTACTGCACCGCCGTCGTGGTTGGATACTGCTACGCTCAGTAGTGTGCTTTCTCTGCGTGTGTTTAGGCACGTATTTTTTAGCTCTGACTGGGCAGAAGCCGTTGGGGTATATTTTTGTTGCGGGAGGAACTTTGGGGTTTCTAAGACCGATGATCTGGCAGGTCTGGCATGAGCGAATGGTGCGTAAAAACGTAGCGTATGGGATGCGTATTAGCTATGTATTTTCTCAGCAGGGGATTGAGATTAAAGGACGGCAAGGGGATTTTGAAATCCCGTGGGAAAAGCTTGTGGATCTAGCGATTACCAAGAAGGGGCTGCTGCTTTATCCCAATAAAAAAAGCTACCTTTGGATTCCCAAGGTAGCTTTTAAGAAGCTTTCGATGCACGAGGCCACTGTGTATTTCAACAAAGGCGAGTAAGGCTTGTTCTTATTCGTGAGAGACCACGTCTGTGTCTTCCATGGTGAACATTGTATCACGGCCGCCAGAGATGAGAAAGGCATAGTTACCGCCTAGGTTCCTGATTTCTCCCTCGTAGCCTGTTGTTCCTGTTATTCCTGTTGAATTGATGGCAAGGGTGACAGTGTTATCTAGATCTGAATCAAGTTGAATAAAATAAGGATTCCCCCACGGATCAAGGATGCCATGAGCGACGCCACCAGCAGCGTCTCTAGTTAAGCCTTCTCGACAGCTAGCATCATCTGGAGATTTACAGTCGTTCATCTGCAGGTAGCGCTTTTCACGTTCGTTACCCGCTGTTTCTCCTGTGAGAGCTGCGATAAATTTATCGAAGCAGTTGGTGGCGACAGCTGCTGTTTGATCAGTTGGATCAGAGTCACTGGTTAGTGCCGATTCTTGATTGAGCATAATCCCTACAGGAATGGCATAGTAGTCATCTTTATAGTCATTGATCGCAGCATTGATGTCTTTTATTGCTGTAGAGGCGACGGTTTCCCGGGCTATATTGAGTGCGCGTAGGCTGACGGGGATAGAAATACTTGCAATAACAGCGATGATGCCTATGACGACGAGTAGTTCAATAAGGGTAAACCCCTTATGGTTAATGTGTTTAGCTTTCATGGAGATATGTGTTTGATGAGAGAGGCTGGTGATGCAGAGCCTACCATAAGGCTGCATTTACAAAGTATTCTATAGTAAGCTTCTCAGGGCGTAAACCTCAAAATTTGATTTACTGGTCAGAGCGGGCTTTAGCGAGTGGGTACATTATGGCTTAGAAGCAAGAAATTCCTTTATTTCAACTAAGTTTAAACAGTTCATGACATCCTCTCTTCTGAGCCATCCTTTTCTGGCAATTTGTACTCCGTAGTGGAGGAATTGGAGGTGATCGGTGTGGTGAGCGTCGGGGTTAATGGCGCATTTGACACCTTTATCACGGGCTTTTTTCCACCATCGCCAGTCCATGTCGAGGCGGTAGTAGTTCGCGTTAAGTTCAATGATAGTTCCTGTTTCGGCGGCACAATCGATGATTTTCTCATGATTGACTTGATAGGAAGCGCGCTTGAGGAGAAGTCGGCCAGTGAGATGCCCCAGCATGGTGACGTGGGGGTTCTCCATGGCACGGATGATCCGCTTCGTCATAGTGTCTTCATCGAGGGTGAAGGCATTGTGAACGGAGGCAACGACGTAATCTAGCTGTGCGAGGATGGAGTCGTCAAAGTCGAGGCTGCCATCTTTTAGGATATCGACCTCTGAGCCTGCGAGGAGCTGGAAGTGGTCCCATTGTTGATTGAGCTTTTTGATTTCTGCTACTTGTTTAAGTAAGCGGTCAGGGTAGAGGCCATTTGCTTGGAAAGAGGACTTCGAGTGGTCGGCTATCCCGAGGTATTGGAGACCAATTTCCTGTGCCGCCTCTGCCATCTCTTGGAGAGAGTTTTTTCCATCTGAGGCGGTGGTGTGGTTATGAAAGGCACCGCGTAGCTGGTCGAGTTCGACGAGCTTAGGCAGGGAGCCTTGTTCGGCAGCTTCAATTTCTCCACGATTTTCACGGAGCTCCGGTGGGACCCAGTCGAGCTGAAGAGCTTGATAAATCTCTTGTTCGGTATGACATTCTGGGACTTTAGCATCCTCTCTTATTTTGGTAAAATCGTATTCATTGAGAGAGAGGCCAAATTTTTTAGCACGTGAGCGGAGTGCTACATTATGTTCTTTGCTTCCTGAAAAGTATTGGAGGGCAAAGGGAAATTGCTTAGTAGAGACGGCTCGTAGGTCACACTGGAGGCCATTTGTTAGATAGATCTGAGCTTTGGTAGATCCGTGGGAAATGACTTTTTCTACTTCCGGGAGCTGGGTGAAAAACTCGGTGAGGGTTTCCGGCTCATTGGTGGCGACGAGGAAGTCTAGGTCGTGCAGTGTTTCCTTAGACCTTCTAAATGAGCCTGCTATTTCACATTGATAGACTTTTGGATGATCTGCTAGTTTGTCCCTGAGGGTTATAGCTAGTGGGCTGACCTCTCCTAAGTGGAACATGTCCGCGAACTGCTTTTTAAAAGCGATCGCGTCTAACAGGTTGGCAACCGTCTTTGCTCCGAACCCAGAGAGGGATGAAATGCTCCCATCTTTACAGGCAGCTTCCAGTTTGTCGATTGAGTCGACCTTCAGCTGATCATAGAGAGCTTTGATTTTCTTTGGGCCGAGCCCTGAGATGCCGAATAGGTCAAATAGGGTGGGAGGGAATTCTGCTTTTAAATGTTCATAAAAATCGAGTTTACCCGTCTGCACAAGTTCTGTTATTTTTTGCTGAAGTGCCGCACCGATGCCTTTAATGCCAGTGATTTTATTCTTTTTAGCAAGGTCTAGAATATCGGCTTCATGGTTTAGGACGGTTTCTGCCCCTGTTCGGTAAGCCTTTGTTTTGAAAACATTTTCTCCCTTGAGTTCTAACAGAAGTGCTATTTCTGTTAGGATGTCGGCAACTTCATCGCGTGTCATGATGGTGGCTTATCCGAGCATTCCACCGAGGTCGAGACCTCCTGTGATAGACTTCATTTCTGAAGCAGTAAGCTCATTTGCTTTACTGATGGCGTCTTGGACTCCTGAGAGAACGAGTTCTTCAAGAAATTCGGCATCTTCAGGGTCGATGACAGCGGGGTCGATTTTGATTTCTAAGACTTCACCAGCGCCGTTTGCTTTGACCTGAACTTTTCCTCCGCCAGCGGCACCTTCCACGATTTGAGATTCGAGTTGAGCTTGTTTTTGTTGCATACCAGACTGCATTTGCTGGGCTTGCTGCATAAGTTTTGCGATATCCATGAGATGATGTGTGTTATAGTTTTAGGTGTGTGGTTAGGTTTGTTTAAAGCTGAAGTTTATTTGACTAAACGTGCTTTAAACATTTCGAGAGCTTCAATAATGAGGGGATCTTCGTAGAATTTTTCATTCAGCTTAGCTTGGACTTCTTCATTTGTTTCCTTTTGTTCTTCAGGAGAAGTTTGTGCTGCGGGCTGCTCTGTGGCAGGTAGTGGGGCTGGCTCTGGTTCCGGTTCTGGGGAAACATCAGGGGCGTCGGCAATGAGGGCGTCAAAGTCGATAGGGCCTGTAGCTTTTTCTACGGGCTGAGCTGTTGGTTCCGGTTTTGGCGGATCTTGGACTAAAGGCTCTAGCTGTAGATCTGTGCTGGGTTGCTGCGTTGTGGCTGTCTCAGCGGGGAGCTCGGGCTCGGGTTCGGGCTGATTCGCTAGAGGTTCTGGGCTGGGTTCGGGTTCAGCTGGGGTCGCTTCCTGCTCTGCTACAGGTAGGGTGGGTTCTGCCTCTACTTCTACCTCTGGTTTTGGTTCAGAAATTTGACTTGATGAGAGTGGACCTGCACCAGCGAGGGCCGTGATGACGTCGCTGATGTTCACCTCATTGAGAGACTGGATAGCTTTGATGATGCCAATTTCGAGATGGAGTCGCTTGTTAGAAGCCCATTTCATCCTACTTTCTGATTCAGCAAAGATGTCGATGATGTTGAGTAAGCGATCGGTGGTGATTTCACCTGAAGCGGTAAGTAGCTTTTGCCAATGCTCTTCTGGAATTCCTTCATTACTAGCAGAGGGGTCTACCTTGGAGACTAGGAGGATACGGACGCAGGCGATGAGCTCATTGAGGAGCTGAGAGAGATCTTTACCAGTCTTGGCTTGTTCATGGAGAATCTGTAAGGTGGCTGAAGTATCTTTACTCAGCATCGCGGTGGATAGACTGGCGATGACTTCACGGGAGGTGAAGCCAAAGACGCTAAGGACATTTTCCTCTGTGATTTTATCTCCACAGAAGGCGACTAGTTGATCGAGCATTGATTGTGCATCACGCATCCCTCCGTCTGCACCTTTGGCGATGGCCCATGCAGCGGCGTCTGAAAGTTCTACGTTTTCTTCTGAGGCTATGTGCTGGAGGTGCTGGGCGATGACTTCAGTGGAGATAGGTCTGAGGTCAAAACGCTGGCAGCGAGAAATAATGGTAGGTAGAATTTTGTTAGGCTCAGTAGTCGCAAAGATAAACTTCACGTGCTCAGGAGGTTCTTCTAGTGTTTTTAGTAGAGCGTTAAAGGCTGCATTGGTGAGCATGTGAACTTCATCAATGTAGTAGATTTTAAATTTACTCTGGGCTGGGGCAAAGCGGACATTATCACGGAGGTCACGAACTTGGTCAACATTGTTGTTAGACGCGCCATCGATTTCGAGGACATCTAGGGAGGTTCCCTCTGCGATCTCTTTACAAAGTTCATGCTCTGGATCGAAATCTACGGATGGACCATCTGGGCAGTTGAGTGCCTTGGCGAGGATCCTTGCGGTAGAAGTTTTTCCTGTGCCACGCGGGCCGACAAATAAATAGGCGTGTGCTAGGCGATCCTGTTGGATAGCATTTTTGAGTGTTTGGACGACATGACTCTGTCCAAGGACATCGTCGAATGTCTTGGGGCGATATTTACGTGCAAAAACCTGATAACTCACGTGAAGAAGTTAGCTATTCTAGTGGGGGAGGTCAAGGTAGGGGATAGTAAAAATGCGTGAACTTGAGAGCTGTTGACTGCAAAAGAAGAGTAGGGTGCTATTAGTGGGGGAGTCCGAGCTCTTTAGCATAGCTAGGGGATGCGGGCATGCCTTTTTCGAGAGCTTGCTGATAGTAGTCCTGTGCTGCTTCTATATCTCCCTTGAGGCGGGAGTTGATGGAGAGAGCCATGAGTGCTTCTGCGAGCTCTGGATTGACGCGTAGGGCATTGGAGAAATGCTCTTCAGCCTGGTCAATTTTACCATTGGTGCCGGTGATGACTCCGAGGAAGTAGTGAACCTTTTCCTGAGTGAAGTCTAGATCCTTAGAAAAAGTTAGGGATTTTTCTGCGATCTCAGTATTTCCTTTGCGGAACTGTGTGAGGCCTAGCAGGTAGTGAACGGAGGGGTTGTTGTTTTTCATGACAACGCCGTCTTTGAAGTATTGTTCAGCGGCATCGAGATCTTCTAGTTTCATGCTCACTACTCCGAGATTGATGAGGGTGGAGAATTTATTGGGGATGATCTCATTGGCATCAAGGAGGACATCTTTAGCTAAGACAAAATTTCCTTTTCTGATTAAATTCTCTGCATATTCCTGACGGAGAGAGACTTTTTCCTCCGACTTGGCGATTGTGGATTTTATGTCGCTACTAAGGAAGAGTGAGCCATCTACTTGAGCGACCTTATTGATGATATTCCGTTCTTTATCTGTGATTTGGAGCTTTTCCTCTGTGAGTTCATTTTGGACTAAGGCAGCGGCTTCAGGGTCATCAAGGAGAGAGAGGTTACGCTTTTTTTCTAACTCCCACTTCTTTCTCCAGAACGCTTCTCTACGCTGGTATTTGATGGCTGCAGTGCGGAGAATTCTGTTTTCTTCCCTTTCTACGGGAGAGAGATTTTCGTTGTGAATATTGTCTTCAGCATTGGCTTTCACCATTTCTAGCTCCTTCTTGAGAGCTAGCATTTGTTGTGCATCCTTCAGGTTTTGAGCTTGAGTATCGAGTATTTTTTGCTTTGCAACGGCGAGGTCACGCTCGGCTCTTTGGAGTCGATCAATATTGTTACCTTGGTTTTTGGTTACGCGGGTTAGGCTCTCTCGTGCATCTCTGAGCTCCTGCATGAGGGTGATATTTTGGCTCGCTATTTTTTTGATTCGCTCGTCTGGGCTTCCCTGCATGAGGGCGCTGAGGTTGTCTCTTTCCGTGGTGACCGCGTCCAGTTGTTGTTTGAGCTCGTTGTTTTCGAGCATTTGCTGATCGAGCTTGCCGGTCAGTTCTGCAAGGGCAACTTTAGCTTCTGAGAGTTCGGTGGTGAGTTGTTTTTCTCGTTTCTTTGATGCATCAAGTTGCTTCATCAAGCCTTGGACGACTTCAGCACTAGTGCTGGCTTGGGATTCGAGGCTATTGCTGAGGCGGGTATTTTCTTGCTGTGCTTTTTCAAGCTGAGCAGTCATGGCTTCGGCTTTTTTCTCTGCTGATTCAGCCTGACGTTGGGATTTTAGAAGGGCTCGGGACATGATGCCGAGTTCTTCATTTCGTTTACCAAGTTCTTCGTTGTATCGATCAAGATCCTGTTTTAGCGGGGTGTTAGAATACTTAGAAAGTTCTTTTTGAAGCTGCTTAATTTGGCCCTGAATCTTATCCGTGGCTTCCGTTTTGAATTGCTTGTTATTCTTAAGGAGGGCCTCGGAGCGTTTGATTTCTTTTTCGAGTTCCGCTACGATTGTTCCATTGGTCTGGTTATCTTTTTTCCAGAGTTGAAGTTTCCCTTTGGCACCTAAGAGATGTGCTTCTTGGATTGTTCGTTCACGTTCATAGTGTTTTTTGTTATCTTGGAGCTCCTTGTTAAGGTGCAGAATATTATTGGTGATTTGCTGGAGTTCAGCAGGGATGGCGAATTTGTGTTTATCGAGGGTAGACGACTTATTGCCAGTGATGATATTTTCTGCAGCGGCTTGTTCTTTATCTAAGATCTCCTGCACCTTAGGTTTTAAAGCATCTAGCCTCTTACTTGTATTCTCGATTCTCCATTTTACCACACTGGGTTGCCAGAGTGGGTGAGTGAGCTTGAGGGTTTGGTAATAATTGAGGACGGTTGAGTAATCTTTCCATGCAGCTTTGAAATCTAGTGCGTTTTCAGCAGCTTCAGCATTACGTATCTTTCGATGTGCTTGGTAGATGATTTCTGCGGGCTCTAGTTGTTTGTTCGTGTCTAAGTCGTCAATGGCATCTTGCTGCACTTTTTGTAGCTGATCTTGAGCGAGGACGCTAGGGGTCAGAGTTAAATAGGCACTCAGCACGATGGCTCCAAGGAGAGGAGTCATGAAGGTGAATGTTGGCAGAGTGCGTGGCATGGTGGAGATCCTATGAAAGCTGGTGGTGCGGAAAAGGCTAAAATTGTAAAAGAAAAAATCCTGTAGGAAGAGAATCCTACAGGATATGAGGAACATCTGTTCCTTAAACCAGCATGAGGGCTGGGTTTTCGATGAGTTTTTTCACTTCGTTGAGGAAGGTGGCTGCAACGGCTCCATCGATGACGCGGTGGTCACAAGAGAGGCCGATGTTCATTCTCTGCCCAGCGACGATTTCACCATTCACGACAACGGGCTTATGGTTAATGCCTCCGACACTGAGGATGGCTGCTTGAGGTGGGTTAACAATGGCGTCGAAGCTTTCGATGCCCCACGCTCCAAGGTTTGAGATGGTGATAGTACCGCCGTCAAATTCGTTAGGCTGAAGTTTCTTATCTCTAGCACGTACGGCCATATCCTTAACTTCTTTAGAGATCTCAAGGAGTGATTTGGTTTGTGCGTTCTTCACGACAGGAGTGACTAAGCCGTCTTCTACCGCGATGGCGACGGAAACACCAACGTTGGCATATTGCACAATGCTGTCGCCATTAAATGCTGCGTTGACTGCTGGGACTGCTTGGCAAGCTGAGATGAGTGCTTTGAGCACGAAATCATTGACCGAGTATTTGTTCCCATGTGTGTTCTCTGCCTGGACGTTCACTTGCTTACGGAGCTTCATGAGTGCCTCAGTATCGGCTTCTACGTGGAGGTAGAAGTGAGGAATAGTTTGCTTAGAGAGTAGGAGTCTATCTGCGATGATTTTACGCATGCTACTCAGTGGGGTGATGGTGTCTTGGTCTGCGACAGCTGGCTTCATTCCTTGTGGAGCTGCTGAGGCAGGTGCAGTAGCAGTTGTGGGTGAAGTAGCGGGAGCTACGTTGTCGAGGTCTGCAGCGGTGATGCGGCCTCCTGGTCCTGTGCCGGTTACAGTGCTGAGGTCAATTCCTTTTTGGCTGCTGATTTTCCGTGCAAGCGGGGAGACGCGAAGACGGGATCCGTCTGCTGTTGGTGCTGGTGTGGCTACTGGTGTGGAAGTCGCTGCAGGAGCTGAGGTGCTAGCTGCTGGGCTTGGAGAAGTGCTTGTAGCGGTAGAACTTGAAGGAGCTGCCGATGTGTCTTCCCCATCTTCACTGAGGATGGCGAGCACGGCACCAACGGGTGCTTTGGCGCCTACTTCCACGTTGATTTGTGTGATGGTGCCTTCGTCAAAAGCCTCCATTTCCATAGTGGCTTTGTCAGTTTCGATTTCGGCGATAACATCTCCGATTTCAACTTCGTCACCTACTTTGACTTTCCAGGAGACGAGGGTGCCCTCAGTCATAGTGTCGGAAAGTTTTGGCATTTCGATATTCGTGGCCATATAATGTTTATTATTTAGTGTGTTTTAAAATGGATAATGAGAGTGGAGGAGAAGGGCTTAACCTTCACTTCTGCTTTCAAGGTAGTTGGCGACCCAAGCGATATCATATTTCCCAGCTTTGAAGTCTGGGTGGTTAATGATTTCGATTTGGAAAGGAATCGTGGTCTTGATCCCTTTGATCATGAACTCTTTGAGAGCTCTGTTCATGCGTGCAATGGCGATATCTCGTGTTGCTCCTGTGCAGATGAGTTTAGCGATCATAGAATCATAGTAAGGTGGGACGCTATACTGTGAGTAAACATGTGTGTCTACACGTACGCCTTTTCCTCCCGGTGCATACCAGAGGTCGATTTTACCTGGGCTAGGTGCAAAGTTATTGTAAGGATCTTCGGCATTAATTCTGCACTCGATGGAGTGCCCTCGTGGCTTAGCTTTGAGGACATGCTCTGAAAGTTCGAGGCCGTAGGCAACGCGGATTTGCTCTTTGATGAGTTCACATCCCATGACTTCTTCGGTGATAGGGTGCTCTACCTGAATACGCGTATTCATTTCCATGAAGTAGAAGTCTTCACCGTTATCATCAACGAGGTACTCAATGGTTCCTGCATTGAGGTAGCCGATGGCCTTAATGAGGCTGACAGAGGCTTCCGCCATACGTTTCCGAAGTTTTGGAGAAACTAGAGGAGATGGGCATTCTTCAATGATCTTTTGGTTGCGGCGCTGCATAGAGCAGTCACGTTCACCTAGCTGGATCGCATTGCCTTGTGAGTCAGCAATGATTTGAAATTCTACGTGGTGAGGGTTAAGAACTAATTTCTCTAAATAGCAGTCTCCGTTTCCGAAGCAGGCAATGGCTTCTTGAGAGGCCTGGTTGTAAAGATTGATGAATTCACTTTCTTCGTAACATGGGCGCATGCCACGGCCACCACCACCAGCGGTGGCTTTGATCATGACAGGGAAACCAATTTGCTTGGCGACTTCGGCACCGTGCTCGGCTGATTCAAGAATACCTTCTGATCCTGGAGTGATGGGGCAGTTGTTAGCCACGGCTGTGGAGCGCGCGGTGTTTTTGTCTCCCATGGTGCGGATGGTTTCGGCTTTTGGCCCGATGAAAGTAACTTCACAGGACTCACAGATATCTACGAACTGTGCATTTTCTGATAAAAAGCCGTATCCTGGGTGGATGGCGTCAGCTCCCGTGATCTCGGCAGCAGCCATGATGCGGTCGGGGAGTAGGTAGCTTTCAGAGGACGGGCCCTTACCAATACAGACCGCTTCGTCAGCGAGCTGCACGTGCATCGAGTCTACATCCGCTTCTGAATATACCGCAACAGAAGGAATGTCTAATTCACGACAAGCTCTGATGATACGCAGGGCAATCTCACCACGGTTGGCGACTAGAACTTTCTTAAACATAGTGCGGAGAAGTTGCTAAATTACTTAAGTGTGAAGAGTGTGTCACCGAACTGGACAGGTGTGCCGTCATCGACTGCAAGGGTGGCGATAGTGCCACTCTTTTCTGCTTTGATTTCATTCATGACCTTCATGGCTTCAATGATACAAATAGTCTGTCCTTCACTCACTGTGCTGCCGACTTCTACGAAATTATCAGCATCTGGAGATGGCTTACAGTAAAACGTGCCTACCATAGGGGAGGTGATGCTTTCTCCGACTGGTGCTGCGTCTGGTAATGCTCCTGCTGGAGCCGGTGCCGCTGCGGCTACAGGAGCTGCGGCGGGTGCTGCTGCGACCTGAGGCATTGCCGATAGAAGAGAGGCGATGGAGTCTGCGTCAGGACCTTTTTTAAGTTTTAGATTAAATTCCCCTTGTTCTAAGTGAAAATAGGAAAGTTCGTGCTCATTCATGAGCGCAACAATGTTCTTAATGTCTTTAAGGTCCACGGTGGTATTTAGTTATTAGTTAATAAATCGGAGTGATTTCTTCCTTGTTATAGTGGTGAGGGTAGCGACTGAGTCAAACGACTGTCAAGCTGTCCTTAGATGTTTTCATGCGAGAGTGACTAAGAAAGCTTACAGACTGTATCTGTAAAGATTTAGTCTGCTGGTAATTAGGCTGCATCACTACTGCTGGATGGGAGCTTTTTGATGATTGGTTTTTTCTTTCCTTCGACGACTTGGCGATTGATGGTGACGCTCTCGACATCACTTCTGCTAGGGACATCATACATGACATCGAGCATGAGTTTTTCAAAAATAGAGCGGAGGGCTCTGGCGCCTGTTCCTCGTTCGATGGCTTCATCTGCCATGGCGACTAGGCCATCTTTTGTAACTTTTAGCTCTACCTTGTTCATGGCGAGTAACTTAGCGTACTGCTTGATCATAGCGTTTTTTGGCTCTGTGAGGATTTTCACGAGCTCAGTATTGTCGAGTTTACGCAGGGCGGCAAAGACGGGAAGGCGGCCAACGAACTCTGGGATGAGGCCAAAGTGAAGAAGGTCTTCAGGTTGGATTCTTTCGAGAGGATTTAGCTTATCAAGATCTTCTGTTTTATTTTGTGTAGCATTGAACCCAAGAACATTGCTGCCTAGGCGTTTCTTGATGAGATCTTCCATGCCGACGAAGGCGCCACCGCAGACGAAGAGAATTTTCTCAGTGTTGACCTGGATGTATTCTTGCTGAGGGTGTTTACGGCCTCCTTGTGGCGGGACGTTACAAACGGTGCCTTCGAGAATTTTTAGAAGCGCTTGTTGAACTCCTTCTCCTGAGACGTCACGGGTGATGGAGACGTTTTCCGTTTTCCGTCCAATTTTATCAATTTCGTCTACGTAGATGATTCCTCTTTCGGCTTTTTCTACATCGAAGTCACAGGCTTGGAGGAGGCGGAGAATGATGTTTTCTACGTCTTCTCCGACATATCCGGCCTCGGTGAGGGTGGTGGCATCTACAATAGTAAAGGGGACATCGAGGACACGGGCGAGGGTTTTAGCTAAGAGAGTTTTCCCTGAGCCAGTTGGGCCGCACATGAGGATATTGGATTTTTCAATTTCAACATCAATGAAGTTTTTGCCATGCTTGTATTGGTCTTGCTCAAGTCTCTGGTAGTGGTTGTAAACGGCAACAGAGAGGACTTTTTTTGCATACTCTTGTCCTACGACATATTGGTCGAGACGTTCTGTAATCTGTGCTGGAGTGAGAATATCTGAAGAAGTGGGAGTCTCAGTGAGCTTAGATTTAGGATGCTTTTTTTCTGCGAGCTCTTTATCTAAGATACTGGAGCACACGCCGATACATTCATTGCAGATGTAGACTCCAGGTCCGGCAATGAGTTTTTTCACTTCGGAGTGTGTTTTTCCGCAGAAAGAACACATAGTTAAGTTTGAGGATCGTGCCATGATAGTTATTACCTTTAGAATAGGATGACTTTTTAGAGAAAATCAGTAGAAAGTATCTATCGAGAAATACTTCGGATGTCATGAGAAAAATAATTTTAAGATGTCATATGAATGTTCTTAATTTTTCTTAATATTTTATTTTTCGTAAATGTATTGACCTAGGGGTGTTTTTTTTGAAAATCGGCACGTCTTAGTTCTCTCAATATGTTAATCAGTCGCTTACGTTCTTTTTTTTGCACAGCACTCCTATTCTCTTTGTTTATAGGCTTAGGGGATATCCATGCGGCTGCATTTAACACAGTGGTCATTGATCCTGGGCACGGAGGCCGAGACGATGGAGCAAGTCGTGGGGACGTGAAGGAAAAAGATTTAAATTTAAAGGTCGCTAAAAAATTAAGCATTCTGTTAAAAGCAGAGGGCTTTAATGTGGTGATGACACGTGATACTGATAAGTCACTTTCTTTGGATGATAGAGCTTTTATCGCGAATAAGTACAAGGACTCCATTTTTGTAAGTATCCATTTTAATGCAGCTGCTAGTGGATTGGAGTATGTGAAAGGAGTGGAGACGTTCTATGCAAGCGGTGAGGGTCAAAAAATCGCAAACGAAGTGCATAAGCAAATGCTACAAAAAATGGGGGTGAAGGACCGTAAAGTGAAGCGGGGTAATTATAAGGTTCTAGAAAAGACAGAGTCTGCAGCGATCCTTGTAGAATGTGGTTTCATTAGTAACTCCTATGAACGAAAGAGATGTGCCAGCTCCTGGTATCAGTCTCTATGCGCCAGCTCGATCGCTGAAGGGGTTAAAAACTACCGAAAGAAGAAGTAGTTCTTCTGTTTGTGGAGCTACTTGGTTAGAGGCCGGTTATAAAAATTGGGGAAACTGTTCTTTCCACTGAGCTAAAGCTGAAATGATGGCTTCTTTTTTCTGCGAGAGGCTAATTTCCCATACCAGCGGTTTAGTGGGGTCCACGTGCTTGAGTAAGCTAGCGTAATCAAGTTCCCCAGCAAAAGGGACACGATGGTCTTTAGCGGGGTAAATGACATCATGAAGGTGGCAGCCTACGAGGTGAGGTTCCATCTCAGTGAGCCATTCTTTATGTTCTAGGAGGTTGAGATTATGCTTGAGTTGTACATGCCCGAAGTCATGCCAGTAGCCAATCCAGGGATTGTCTACGAAGGATTCTTGGAGGATGCGCATCTCTGGTTCACTGGGGACGTCTTCATATTTACTACGACTTTCAATAGCGAGAACTACCCCAGCTTCTTTTGCAACATCTCCTAGGATTTCTAGAGCTTCCATAGCACGTGCGAAATATTTTTTTGAATACTTGGCTCTTTTCGCAATGAATTTTTCTAGGTGTTTGGTAAATTTTTTCCCCTGCTTAGCATGCTCGGCTGCCAGTTCGGTGAGAGGAACGCTCCATTTATCATGGCGCATCGGAACGGAACCCATGTGGAGAACGAGGTAGTCTGCGCCAAATTCTGCGGCACTTTCCAGGGACTCTTTTGCTAGGCGCATGGACTTATTACGCTTGTAGCTGTCATCCGAGGTGAACTCAAAGGCATCTGGTGCATCGATGAGGACTTCAAGGGGAGCGGGGAAGTAATTATGAACGCCGCAGCAGTTGAATTTATTTTGCTCGAACGCTCTCTTAATCCCTGGGTACTTGCTCACGGTCATGCCGTGGCTTAGCTCAATGTTAGAGAAGCCCATTTCTAGGATTTCATCTATGAGATCCTCGCCATCGGTGTGGTTGGCATTATTCCAGCAAGTCGAAAAGGCTAACATGGAGATGGGAAGGTGTAATCTGATGGCGCAACGAGGAACACGATTTCTCCCTTTGCTTTACGTTCTGAAAAGTAGGTGAAGAGTTCCTGTGCTGATCCCTTGTGGTAAGTTTCAAACTTCTTGGTGAGCTCACGTGCGATGCAGATGGGATGCTCGGGCATTTCTTTGGCCATCAGCTCTAGGGTAGAGCCGATACGGTGTGGAGACTCGAAGAAAATAGAGGTGAGGTCTTTCTCCGTGGCCGCTTGGAGCATCTTGAGGCGTTTCCCTTTTTTCACGGGAAGAAAGCCATTAAAGTTAAAGGCGTGCACGGGGAAACCTGAGCCGACTAAGGCAGTTAGTACGGCAGAGGGGCCAGGAAGGACGGAGTAGGCAATATCCGCAGCAATAGCAGCCTGCATGAGGCGATAGCCAGGGTCTGAGATGCATGGCATTCCGGCATCACTAATAATGGCGATGCTTTTCCCTTCTTTGATTTGCTGGATTAGCTCTGCAGCTTTGTGCCCTTCGTTATGATCGTGCAGTGCGAGCAGAGGTTTTTTTACGCCAAAATGCTCTAACAAGGGCATGGAGTGCCGCGTGTCTTCACAGGCAATGAGGTCGACTTCTTGGAGGACCTCGATGGCCCGTAGAGTCATATCACCTCTATTACCAATCGGGGTAGGAACAAAATACAGCATAATTTTAAAACCCTTCAGACAAACTGGTGACCATGTTTTGGGTGGCACGTGAGATGGCGAGAGGGAGCGCATTCCGACGAGAGAGGTGGAGATTTTCTCCGGCAAAGAATGTAGTGCTGCCTGATGAGGTGCCTTTGCTGATGACTTGGTTGTTCTTTTTTAACTGCCAATCAATGTTCACAGTGGTACGTAGCTCGTCTGAGGCTAAGGTGTCAAATCTGTTGGAACGGTGTTGTTGGTAGTCAATGGTTGTTACTGAGGCGATGAGATGGGCATCTGCTTGGTTCTGACTACGGATTGCGTAAGTTCCGTCTTGGGTGAGGGCGTCGACGAAAGAGTTCGTAGCGAGGGTGGAGACTCTAGGCTCTAAGGTCAGATTCCCAAAATGTGAGTAAGAAAGAGAATATACGTGGGAAAGGTTCTCAGGTTTAGCCCCCCCAAGCTGGTACCCTGCACAGGAGTAGAGGAAAAGGGTGGCGAGGTAGAGAATGGCTTTTTTTTGTAGCATTAGAGAACTGGCTCACTTGTTAGAGCTGCGATTTTTGCACTGGCTATTTTATGATAGTCGCTCGCTTTAGCGGAAGACTTGAGGACCTCTTTATAGTAAAAAATAGCGGAGGTGTAATGTTGCTTTTTTTCGTAAAACTCTGCGATTTCAAGGCTTCGCTTGGTATCGTATCCAGCGAATGTGGCTTTGAGTTTCTTGGCATCTTTAGAGCGTGGATGAGAGGGGTAGAGGGTGATGAGCTCATCGAAGGTTTCGATCGCCTTACGGGAGTTATCTAAATTGGTGTTCCCTTGTAGGGACTGCTGATGAAGGATATTCCCAATGCGGTAGAGAGCTTCTCCAGAATAGACACTGTCAGGATAGGTGCGTGTGACCTGACGGTAGAGCTGGATCGCCTTGGTGTTGCTCTTCCCCTGTTCTTGTAGAATGCCTCGGAGGTAAGAGGACTTAGCAGCGGTGCTGTCATAGGGGGCATTACTTAGCACCTGAGTGAGCATGGTATCAATTATACTACTCGGAATTTTTGTGTTGAAGAAGAGGAATTGGTTTTGGTGCTCACCTTCTACAGTGGCATGTGCAATGTTGATTTGCCGCTGAAGTGAGGGCTTATAAAGAGAAGTGTGAACGTAGTCAGAAATGAGCTTTTGATAGGTATCGAATGCTTTTTGAGGCTTTTGTTCTGCCTCGTAGTGTTGAGCCATACGGTAGAGAGCGTTTGGCGCCTGGGTCGAATACTTATGATTTACTGCAATTTTCTTATAAAGGCTAAATGCTTTATTAGGTTCCCCTTGTTTCTCAAATGCAGCAGCTTGAGCAAAAAGTGTATCGGCAGGGGCACTTGATTTGAGGTTTCCTGTTTCAGGGAGAGAGGGAGCGTTTGGCTGAGGGTTACTGCCGGATCCACATGACGGAAGAACTCCTAGAGCTCCCGCGAGCATGCTAATTCTAAGAATATAGGATAGGTTAACCATGGGGGTAAAGGTAATGAAAAATAGGGGTGATGCAACTCCTAAAAGTGACTTTGGCAGTGGGGTGAAAAGGGGTAAAGTATCGCTTTTCGATACAACGCCGAGATTTTTTGAACTCAATACTTTTTGAGAGGTAGTGGCTAGAGCATGTAAGCCCACATGCCTTAATTAAGGTATTTTGACGTTTACGGCGATGCGCGTATACCTTATAAAAGGGCATGTATTTAGAGTCTACAATTCCGATTAAATCGAATTCAATCAGTGTGTATATTGCGCGCCGATTAGGAGAAGAGGTGCAACTCCTTTTGGTGAACAGGTTGAATGCAGCTGAGGATGATTGGGGCATTATTCATACAGATGTGAAACCTATGGAAATGTGCTGGCAGGCAGCTCTTAGCCAAGTAAGGCTAGATACAAGCCTAGTGCCGGACAGTGTCTACTCTGTCGATAAAGTGGAGATATCTTATGATGTAAAAACGCATGCGGTGATGCTGGCCCCCACCTTTTTAGCGATGTTTGATCATGGGCAAGAAGTGACACCTTTAGACCCCGATATACGAGTGATGTGGCTGAGTGTAGACCAGGCGATGCGTAATCTACCTTTGGCATCCCAGCGTGAGATGGTGAAGATGCTCCATGAAAATTATTTTCTAAAGGAACCTTGTAGTAAGCTAAAGGTTTACCCTACGCGCTTTTAGAGGTGAGAGGGAGCTAGGACTTTGTCCAAATCCTCGTGTTGAGATTAAGAATTTCAACAATTTGAAAAAGAAAGTTCATTTGTGATGCGATACTCTCTAGGTGTGCAGGGTTCCTCGTGGAGGTGTGGAGATCTGCTTCAAACCAATCAGTAGATTTTGGGATGGTGATGTAGATGGTAGAGCTGTGCATCGAGATACGGAGCTGAGCTCCGACTGCACGTCTGAGCTCTAAGAGTCTCTGCTGCATGTCTGGTGTGAGGATGTAGCGAGCTTGGACATCATCTGAGCAACGGACGAGGAAGTGTTTCTCAAATTCGGGGTCTTCGAGTTTGACCAGGTTTCCTCCGAAGGCTTGAAATTTCTGAGCGATTCTTCCGAAGAAGCCATCAGACTCGCTATCAGGAGAGATAGTTAGAGTCGTGTGAAAGTCCTTATGAAAATCCGCGCAAAAGATGAGGCCCATAAAGAGAGTGCGCCAGTGGGTCGTGGTATTCCCTTCTGAGTCTGTAGTCGTGTATTTTTGCTCTGCTTTTGCCTCCGAAAAGGAGATTGAAGTGGCGCCTATTGTCCCTTCAAAGAGGTCTTCAGTATGATACCTGTCAGGCCTGGAGTAATGCCCTAAAGAATTGAAAACTTGCTGGGAAATCCCAGAGGAAGGGAAGTAGGCTATTTCAGGTTGGAGGTGCTTGGCTATTCCTCCGATAATGTTCGTTTTATAGGCAGCGGCGAAGGCTCTGCGTGAGTCTCCTGTGATCGTAAGGTGGGTGATGAACGCTGCAATACCTCCGAGGATGACGGGGAAGATGAAGACTGGGAGAGGAGGAGGGCTGGAGGGGCTAACAAAGAGGAGAACGAGTAAGCCTATGATAGTTACAGTAAAAAAGATAAGGAGGGCTTGCCGCTGTGCTTTTTTTAATTTTTCGATGGCGATGT
>JALZVA010000057.1 GCA_023301335.1 Akkermansiaceae bacterium | reverse complement strand
TCAAGTTGATGGTCAAATACTTTCAGAAACGCTCTTCTGGCTGTGATCCATTTGAGTCCGTATTCGAATTCTTCTGCTGCTCCACGAACGCCCTTAGCCATGCACTGATAGATAGGCTTAGTATCTTTGGACTTTATCGGATGTGATTGGGTGGTCATTTTTAAGCGAACGTCAAAGGCCAACCATCCACTACAGGGAGCGGGCTTCGACGAAGGATTTAAGGGTTAAATTAATCATAAAACTAAACTATGTAACGTGTAGTGGATTGGTGTGCGCTGCCTTGTTAGCTTAGAGACTATAGTCCAACGTACAATAAAGGTATATCCTTGGCGACATCGGGTGATTGCGAGTTTTATCAGTGAACCCTCTTGGGTCGGTAGCTTCTACATATGCGTAGAATTTCCATTTCTCAGATGTTCCTTTCTGCTCCGTTATCTTCTGTTTCTCTGGTATCATCCAAAACTTGAAGTCGATCTTCTTGTTATCAATAAATACGGTAAAGACTTTGCTCTTATGATCGTGAATAACATAGCCATAAGTATCTGGATCTTTACGCACATCAAATTCGTATGATTTATCGTCGATGGTAAATTTCAGATATTTGACACCCTCACCGATGTCACTCGTGTGCAATTCAAGAAGTGTGCGTCCCGTGCCACTTCTACCTTTGATTACGGCCGTCCCATCTGAGCCTGCAAACAAGGAATTCAGTAGCAAGAAGTTTAGAAGTAGGATAGTAATAGATTTCATAAGCTAACAGTATTAGATCACACTACTCTTCGTGATATCACGATTTAAGCGAGGTGCAGGTTTTACTAGTGTGAAGGTTAGTTTGATGCCTAATTTATAAAGGATTACAGATTTCTAGGTCAAGTCTATTTTAGTTTAATAAGATTTAAGATTTATTGATTATTAAGAAATTAGTCGGATCTGATATCAGCTAATGATTTGATATTGAGTTGTTTACGATAATTAGAATCTAAGAAAAATTAAGCACCTAAATAAATATTGACGTGTTAAATGATTTTATGAACAGTGATTTAATGAACATTAAAAGGGCTTGCTGGAGAGATGATTTAATGCATTCACGAGATTTGTCTTCTCGGGAGATTGAGGCTTATGGCTTTTTCATTGGGTGGTTTGAGCAGTGGAGGATGAAGCGGTCGCTGAAGATGAATAGAGATAATGCTAGGAGATTTTGGAAAGAGGTGGTGGTGGTGAAGGATCGGGAGAGGTGGCAGCTGGATCAATGGGCTATGGCGATGCGATGGTTGTTAGAATGGGCGGATATATGTGAGGCTGAGGGGAAAGATGCCCGCTCTATGGCGGAGAGGATGAAGGATGCTGTGTTCCGTGTGGGGGCTAGGAGGGGCTTGGCTTTAAACACCTGTAGGACGTATGCGGGTTGGGTGGTGCGCTATGGGATCTGGTGTGAGGGGGTTGAGGAGGTGATGCAGCAGGGGCGGGCGCGTGAGTGGCTGACCTGGTTGGTGACGGAGACGCAGGTGAGCTTTGCGACTCAGAAGCAGGCGCTTAATGCTTTGGTGTTCTTTTTTAAGGATGTGTGTGGTGTGGAAGAGGTCGATTTTGGGGTGAAGATGTGTAAGCGGGGGAAGCGGGTTCCTGTGGTTCTGTCTGTCTCTGAGGTGATGGAGTTAATAGAGAAGATCGAGCCTAAGTACAGGCTTCTTGCTCAGTTGCAATATGGGGCGGGTTTACGTCTGCGGGAGCTGTTCAACCTTCGTGTTAAGGATGTGGATATTGAACGTGGACAGCTGACTGTTCGTGGGGGTAAGGGGGACAAGGATCGGGTGACTATCATCCCTGAGAGCTTGAAGCGGTGTCTGTCTGAACAACTGGTGAAATGCCGTGAGCTTTATGAAGCGGATAGGGCTGATGGGGTGGCGGGGGTGAAAATGCCGAAGGCTTTGGGGCGGAAGTTCCCTCAGGCTGGGGTGTCTTGGCCCTGGTGGTGGCTGTTCCCTGCTCAGGGGACTTCTGTGGATCCTGAGTGTGGGACGGTGCGGAGGCATCATGTGCATTCTGCTGTTTATGCGAATGCGATTACTCGGGCAGTGAAGCGGATGGGCTCTGGGAAGCGAGTGACATCACATGTGCTACGTCATAGTTTTGCCACGCATTTATTAGAGGCTGGGACAGATATTAGATCTATACAGAATTTACTGGGGCATTCGGATGTGAAGACGACTGAGATCTATACGCATGTGGCGGTTGGCTCTAATGGCTTGGGGGTAAAAAGTCCACTGGATGGGAGGTGAGGAGGTTTGGGGTTTTAAAAAAGCCACTTGCCTCTGGGGCAGGTGGCTCTTTGGTTCTTCCTTTTCGGGGAAGCTTTGGTGTGGTATGGGAGAGGACTTTTAGCCCTCTCTCTTTAAGACCCTTGGGTTCTCTACTAGGCTTTTAGTGCCTTGTAGCCGACCATTCGACGATTTTCCTTATCCCATAGGCGGAAATTAAACAATTTCAAGGATCTGAGGATGGTGAGTGGCTCAATTTCTTGGAAAATTTGCTCATCTAAGTATGCCTTCTCTAAGCTGTAATTAGGGATCTTGGCGCTGAGGTGGTGGATGTGGTGGAAGCCGATATTTCCTGAGAACCATTGTAGTAGTTTAGGAAGTTTATAAAATGAACTACCTTCTAAGGCACTTTCAACAAAGGTCCAATTCTCTTGAACTTCCCAGTATGTTTCTTCGAACTGATGCTGCACGTAGAAGAGCCACACTCCGAGGACGGCTGCTAGGCCGATCACAATTAGCTGAAGCCAGAAAAATGGCCAGAATCCCATGAGTAGGATCATTCCTGTGCAGTATAGTGCTAGGCCAAGGTTACAGAGGTAAACGGACATTCTGCCTTCTTTACCTGTGTGCTCGCGGACGAAGCGTTGCTTGATGGTGAAAACGAGGATTGGCCCGATGAAGAAAATGATCGCGGGGTGTCTGTACATACGGTACTTGATTTTGGTCCACGTATCGGCTGCTTTATATTCATCTAGGGTTAAGGTCCAGACATCTCCAAAACCACGTTTATCTAAATTCCCGCAAGTGGCATGGTGGAGCTTATGATCTTTCCCCCAATCATGGAAGGGAGTGAAGCAAATGAGGCCGGTGAAGTAGCCGACGACTTTACAGACTTTTTTACTTTTGAAGTAATTATAATGGCCACAATCGTGGAAGATGATGAAAATTCTGACTACGAGGAGGCCGGCGAGGGCTGCGAGGCATGCTGAAATCCAGAAATGCTCTGAGGCAAAATAAACGATACCTACCCAGAGGGCTAGATAGGGTAAAATGGAATTAACCATCTGCCATACACTGTGCTTCACACTAGGCTTCGCATACTGCTTTACTGCGGCACGCCATTCTGGTGCTGCGGGTATTTTTTTTGTAGAACTACACATTTTAAATTAGAGTTTTTCCCAGCTTCGAATGAA
>JALZVA010000056.1 GCA_023301335.1 Akkermansiaceae bacterium | reverse complement strand
GCCAATTTCTTTTAATTTACGCTTCTTGAACATTTTGTGTAAACGACATAGCACACATACGGGAGACGTTACTGGGTCTTAAAGGGGTTAGTGTTAGTAATCATACAGTAAACCTAACAACTCCTAGCTCCATTCTCGTTAGCTGCTGAGTATTTCCATCTAAGTAAAATCTAGTAAAACGAAAAACTGATCAATGAATCGCCAGCTTCAACAGCTCCACTTCTATCGATCTGAATTCCAATGCCATGTTCGTCGTCCCACGAGCACTCTCCTAAGAAACCTATTCTATCTGGAAACTTAGGGCCCAAATATCAATAGCAAAAACGAAAGAGTTACTGAAGTATCAAACTGTTCTCCGTCGGCTGAGGATTATAAGAGCTCGTCTATTAAAGGGTCTCCTTCAAGTTCACAATCTAATTGATCCCAGATCTCTACGTATTCGGAAAAGACCTTGTCTCTAATCTTGGGAACTAAATCAATCCAATTCTCGACTACCCAATTTAACATCGAAGCCTGAGAATCACCCCACTCTTCTGATTTGATTACTTTGAAGGGAAACTCCACCATATCTCCTAAACTTTCATCCTCCTCGTCATACTGCCCCTTCTTCAGATAACGTTCAGTCCACATATCCAGATGCTTACGTTTACGATCATCATATTCTACTCCAAATATAGAAATTGCTGGGATTGAGAACAATCTAACTATTTCTCCATCTTCTGTATATTATTGAAGTAGTTTCATTTTAGATAATGTTAAAGCATAGCCATCCTAGACGAGAAGGATTTGGTGGACTATGGTTGAAGTGTTTAGTGGAGTAAAAATTCTGGCAACAGGCACCACCTTAAATTAACTACTCGAACCTGTTCTAAATTTTTATTGGTTTCATTGGGCAGGATCGTAAGTCTTCGATGTATGGAAGTATGTGTAGAGAGATGGGCTTGACGTAAAAAGATTCGCAGATGAAGGTGCTTTTGTACAGATTGAATGCAATACCTCTTGAGATATTTTTGCTCCAAAATGTATTTCTCTAATAGTGTCAGGACTTACGTGCAATGTAGTAATCGAGTTACAGGTAGGATCCTCTTCATGATCTTTTCTCTGCAATAGAATTCTATACTCGTTTTCGTAACTCCATCCGCTATACTTAGTTGAAAATACCCGAGCAAGCTCATCTTGAGTGAGGTCACGAAGATCGCTTACACGCGGTCGTTTTTCAGCGTAGTCAACCCATCCATGACGACAAGTCTTTCCTTTTAATGGGTTTAAAAATTGTTCCTTGTTTAAAGAATACCCAACAACAAACCCAGTGTCATTTTTTCCATAGTGCCCCCACATTACAGGATTATTATGATGTTTTGACATAGATATTATGCCAACTTGTAAATCATAGTAATAAAATTGTTGCCAAGCAATCTCATGTTCAACTTCAACAGGTTTATCCGTTATTTCTTTAAGGCGTTCATTGGCTACAGCCTCCAAGGCTTCTTCGTTCATTTTATCAGAGATACCTTGAACTTTTATATTTTTCCTGAAATACTCAGTTGGTAAATTTACATATTCTTTTTCCAGGTCAACACCTTCGATATTAGGAAAGCATTCATATAAATCGTTCTGCTTACTTGGTTGTGTGGCTCGTAACTGAAAGTTAGTTTCAAAGTATGGTATTTTACAACCTTCAAGTCTAGGTGGGAAATACTTGTATAGAATAGCTGGGAACTTGGTCATTTTAACAGAATAGTATTTTAGAGTCTTCACCCTAACATTTTAGTTTATTTATCCAAGGCATTTGCATGCTCTAGTATCTAGTTAATATCTGAGCTAAATGGGCACAAAAAAGCCCTACCTTAGCGTTAGCTAAGGTAGGGCATATAACCTGGCGACGACCTACTCTCACAGGGCCTATCGCCCCACTACCATCGGCGCTAATTCGTTTCACTTCCGGGTTCGGAATGGGACCGGGTGGTTCCAAATTGCTATG
This sequence comes from Akkermansiaceae bacterium, assembly GCA_023301335.1. Taxonomy (GTDB): domain Bacteria; phylum Verrucomicrobiota; class Verrucomicrobiia; order Verrucomicrobiales; family Akkermansiaceae; genus Rubritalea. The sequence continues at coordinate 666 of JALZVA010000056.1, read as the reverse complement.
GCCACCAGACTGCCGGAGAGTGTCTTTAAGAACGTCTTCTCCGGACGTCTGGTTACCTTAGCTGGTGTGCGTTTGGTGTTTGATGTAACTTGTGTGTGTAAGTTGTCTTCTGGTTATGTGAAAGATCATTAAAGATCTCTGATAACTGTAGAGAAAGCATAGGCACAACATCTTTTAAGGGATGCTCTCCTGTTTGCGGTTTGGGCTTTATACTTCTGTAACAAATGTATTATGATTTGCTCAATTTCAACCATCTGGTCTTTGAGCTGTTTTTCTTTTGCGTCTGAATTGGTCGATACTTAAGTCAAACTTCTTAATTAAATAAGAAATAGGAATCAAGCCGAACGGATGATTAGTATTGATGAGCTGAATACATTGCTGCACTTACACTCTCAACCTATCAACGTGGTAGTCTTCCACGATCCTTCAGGGAAAATTAATCTCGGGAATGGCTTGGCGCTTAGATGCTTTCAGCGCTTATCCAGACCGCACTTAGCTACCCTGCGATGCTCTTGACAGAACAACAGGTACACCAGAGGTGCGTCAATCTCGGTCCTCTCGTACTAAAGAATGAACCCCACAATTTTCCTACGCCCACAGAGGATAGAGGACCGAACTGTCTCGCGACGTTCTGAACCCAGCTCGCGTGCCGCTTTAATGGGCGAA
>JALZVA010000055.1 GCA_023301335.1 Akkermansiaceae bacterium | reverse complement strand
GTTGTCAGTGCAGACCACCCTTATCACGACCGAAGTTATGTCAGCCCAGAGGACCTCAGTGAAGAGACTTTATTTACCTATCCAGTATGTTCTGATCGACTAGACATCTTCACCAACTTTCTCACTCCCCTAGGTAGAACCGTAAAGCACCAAAAAATTATAGAAACCACAGAAATCATGATCCAAATGGTAGCCTGTGGCCGAGGAGTCACCGCATTACCTCGCTGGCTAGTGAACGAGTATTCCGAGCGATACGGTCTTATCCCTATCAAACTAGGAAAGAAGGGCTTATTTAAACAAATTCATTTAGGCATCAGAAAAGAAGATGAAAGCGTAGACTACATCCAAGCTTTTCTTCAACAGGCTCAATCATCATTATAATTAAAGAGGTTTTCATACAGATAAAATCCGCCATCCCACCTCTTGTTTCAAGCTTGCTAGACTTTACACTCTATCAGAAATTTACAAAAAACTTACAATCAGAGCGGAAATCACGAGCTAAGCTGTTGTCACTATGAGACACATCTTATTCATATTTATTTTTTTAGTTATTTCTACGCTACTCAAGGCTGAGACAGCAAACGAAATTTCTGTGAAGATCATCAATAGCCAGCCTAGAACTGGCTATAATCCTATAAACTCAAGTGCTGAAGAAGTAGCGCGTGCCTATGCCTTTAATTCGAAGATGAGGTTAAATTGGTTGATGGCTAATGATGAAGGTTTAAGTGAAGAACTCAGAATTAGCTATGCTATTCACTTGCTCGATCATACTCTGGGAATTCACAAGGTTTTACGAAGCGGCACCAAGCCCCTCCCAAAAGAGGAAGAGATGAAGAGGCTGCGTCTAATTCTTGGATCTAGACTGGTAAAACTAGATAGGGTAGAAAAAATACTACTGTTAAGCCATTACCCCTTAAGTAGTTTATTTTGATGATAATTTTAACTACTAAACCCTTCGTCGAAACTTGCACTCAGTAGCTGATACCAGAGCTTTACGTTCGACAGAATATGAAAATAATTTTCAATATTAGTTCCAAAAAAAAATCAACCAATAACGTTTGCCCCCACAGAGGGCGCAGTGCTTTGACAACATGCAAAGTACAGGTGAAATTTCTCTTTCAGTCTAGTGCCAGAAAGAGAACAAGGATGCTACAACACCTCCAATATTCCTATTCTTTTACTGGGGCTTCTTGAGGTGCTTTCTTCTTAGGAGCTCTTGGCTTTCTCGCTTTCTTTTTATCTAGATTAAGTAGGAGCTCTTCCCCGCTAACTGGGGCCGATTGAATACCTGTTTCAGGAATACTGATTTTACTGATCCAGCAGAGGGCGTTAAGAATCGTTTTGCGGAAATTATCATCTTGCCAGTTTTGGTGGAAATGACCGCCGGTAAATCCGAATCCACGTCCCCCATCTGGTCGCTCGACTGACCACATCAGAGCTTCATCTCTGCCCTTTGCTTCTTGGATATGAGGGTAGGGCCCTTTGGGGTGCACGTAGGGCCCATCACGCGTTTCATCGCTTGGTTTTGCTATGAGGATAGGGGTGAATTTAACCCCATCTATCTCCTTTGGCCCTGATGCATCAAAATCCTCGGCAAAGCGCATATTGAAATACCATTCATCGAGGACGGAAAAAGGCTTTACTCCACTTGTAATGGGGTGGTCAGGAAACTTTTGAATCTCAGCTTTCCAAATCGGGTTGCAAGAATATTCCGCTTCATAGCAGCCTCCTAGCCAGTTGCGAAACTGATCCCCTGCCACATCTTTAGGAACTTCTACTCCAAAGTGGATACAGCCAAAACCAACTCCACGTGCCACAAGCTTCTCAATCGTCTCCATACGACCTTTTTTCTCAAGAACTGGATGGCGCTTATTCCCGTCTGAAAAACACACGACTGCATCCGCATCGTCGAAGGTTGTTTCATCATCGACCCAGCCCCTCTCATGCCGCTCAACGATAAGTCCGGGCACATTTTTCAAGCGTTTTTCTAACAGTATCGTTCCTGCACGGAACTCATGCATCATAGGAGGGTGGCTGGGTTTACCTGCGATTAGAATCAGCTTCCGTGGCCGATTTGCGTCCTTCTTATCTTTTCCCTCAGATGCGAATGTATGTGGTGTTACCGAAGCAGCGAGAGCTAGCTTAATAAATGTAGAGCGTTTCATATGGTGTGTATTTTGAAAAGGTTTAGTCTTCGACTTCTATGTGAATAGGTTTGATGCCCTACTTAGGGTTCTGGCCCAAAAATCGGCAGAGGAATTAACCAGAAGTCGATCCTTCCCGTGGCGTTCAAGGATATCCACGGCTAGTTTTGGGGTGCATTTAGTCACAGGGTAAAGGGTCATACCCGACCAGTAGCCGGCATCAATATCCACCTCCGACATATCGTTCACGATGACAGCGACTCCCTTTCCCTCACGATTATTCAGAATGTAATTTAGCAAGGTTGTTTTACCAACTCCTAGAAAGCCAGATAACACCGTGACAGGTAGTTTTGTAATATTTTCACTCATGTGTAACGAGTATTAGCTATGACTAAATACCACTGAACATCATCTAACACAACTAATTTGTGTTAAGTGATGGGAGATTATCCTCTCCTAAATTCCCCATGTAGAAATTTTCTCAAAAAAAACGCCACACCTTCTTATTGCCAAATACAATTTGCCCCTCATGATCCCCCCATGCGCATTCTCACAGGATTACAGCCAAGCGGAAAACTCCATATTGGAAACTACTTTGGAGCTATGGAGCCAGCGGTACAGCTTCAGGAACAAGGAGACGCGTTCTACTTTATCGCAGACTATCACGCCATGTCTTCTGTGGACTCTGCTGAGGAGCTTCGTGCTAATGTGAAGGAACTTGCTATCGACTTTCTTGCTTGTGGGTTAGACCCCGAGAAAGCTACGATCTTCCGCCAGAGTGATATCCCTGAAGTTAACGAGCTCGCGTGGATCCTTTCTACTGTCCTCCCGATAAGCCGACTTGAGCTTTGCCACTCTTACAAAGATAAAGTTGCTAAAGGTATTGCTGCGAACCACGCCTTATTTGCTTACCCCGTCCTCATGGCTGCGGATATTTTACTCTACGACGCGAACCTTGTTCCCGTGGGCAAAGATCAAAAGCAACATCTAGAAGTCACGCGCGACCTCGTCGGCATGATCAACCACCGCTTTGGTGAAGGCACCCTGACCCTCCCTGAAGCAAAGATCGAAGAGCACACAGCAGTCGTCCCCGGAATCGATGGTCAAAAAATGAGTAAGAGCTACGCTAATACGATCCCGTTAACAGGAGGAAAGAAGGCGATCCGTAAGGCCATGATGAAAATCGTGACTGATTCCACCGCAGTAGAAGATCCTAAGCCGACCGATAACTCCACCGTGATCGCTCTCTACAAACTCTTTGCCGATGACGCAGCTGTGGCACAAATGATTGCCGATCATGAAGCAGGAGGCTTTGGATACGGAGACTTTAAGCAGCGCGTCTTTGACGTGTATTGGGATCATTTTGAAAACGTCAGAACCAAGCGTGAAGAACTTGAAAAAAACCAAGATTTCGTGGATGAAGTGATTCGTAAAGGGGCGGAAACAGCACGTGAAGAAGCAAGCCGTGTGCTCACCCGCGTAAAGAAGGCGGTTGGCCTGCGCTAAGCTCACGGGAGAGGAAGGCGGTTGGCCTGCGGTTGTAACAGAACTCGATCCGATCGAACTAGCCCTAAACAAAACACAAAGGGAAAGTGTCGCAAGATATCGAAAAATGAATACAGAAACGGATAACGCCCCCTCCGCACCATAAAACATCATCTAAAAGGGTTGAGGCCATCATGGCCTTGACCCTTTTTTACTGGACCCCATTTCAGTAAAAACCGACCTCTCTATTTTTTCTTAACAAAGCACATAAAACAGGTAGTATTTCAGCATGCGCTACCTTGCACTCATCTTCTTCTGTCTCTCCCTCCCGCTATTTGGAAAAGAGTTTCTTCCACAAAATAAGACGTTCATTGGCGAATCCACCTTTTATAAAATCGTGGCAAAAGCAGAGAAAGGAAAATGGCATCGTGCCCCTATTGGAGACCGCATGGTACACATCGCGCTGGAGCTCGAAGGCGTGCCTTATAAAGCCTACACACTTGAGATAGATAACCACATCGAGTCCCCTTCCGTTAATTTCAAGGGCCTCGATTGCTGGACTTTTTTCGAGGCAGTTTTCTGTTTTTCCAGAATGCTCGAAGACACCAGCACTCCACACACACCTAGCAAATTACTCAAGGAGATCGAGCACACCCGTTACCGTCACAGCAAATGCAGCGGAAACTACCTCGACCGCATCCACTACCTCATGGAATGGTATGATGAAAATGAAAAGCTCAACACCATCGACAACTTAACTAAAAAATTCCCTTACGTGGAGATGCCTAATACCTGTAATGAAATGGGTAAGCTCTGGAAGCACTATCGCTACCTAAAACATAATCCAGATCTCATTGAAGGCATGATCAAGCATGAGAAACGCATCACTGCCATGACCTTTCACATGGTTCCAAAAGCAAAGGTTAAAGCGATTGAGAAAGATTTAAGAAATGGGGATATCATCGGCATCGCACGTCACGGAGATGGCTCATATTGCTCCCATGTTGGCATTATCGTAAAAGACAAGGCTGGCGTTGCACGTTTCATGCATGCATCCACAACCTATAAAAAAGTCACTATCGATGCCTCTATTTCTGACTACCTCCACAAGTTTAAAAAACATGCGGGAATCGTCATCGGGAGACCGCAGTAGCCGATTCTATAAGTTCTAGCCCACTGCCCAACTTTTACTCATTCCTCAAAAAAATCACGCAATAAGCTCACGCATAAAACCTTAAGAGCAAAAAAAGAACTTTCGCTTCAAAATTCACCCTCGAGCTCAAATCTGTGGTTGCAAGCGCCACGGTAAACGCTACTTTTCCGCCATAACTCATCCTCTGCATGGCCACTGATACTTTACTAACTGCTGCAAAAAATCACCTTAAGCTTGAGCCTATGCACAAGGTGATTATCGAACCTATTAAAAAAGGTGCTTCTGGAAGAACCATCGTAAGGATTAAACCAGAAGGCCACCAAACCTATATCGGTATCCATTACACTATGGAGCGTGCCGATAATGCAAATTACCTCCCTGTTGGTGCGTTTTTGAGTAAAGCAAAGCTTAATGTCCCCGAGGTGTTGTATGATAACATCACTAGACAATGCGCCTTAGTTGAGGATCTCGGCGATAAGGATTTACTCTCACTCAAAGATGAACCTTTCTCTTTCAGAGAGCCTTACTACCGCTCTGTCTTCCAGCAGCTAGACAAACTCTTTTTTAGCCGTCCTCCAAAGGATCTCGAATTCCAGCCACCCTTTGATGCTGGCATGTATATCTGGGAGCAGGACTATTTCTTCGACGGCTTCGCTGAAGCATACTTAGGCATGAGCGATAGCGAAACAGCCTCACTCCGATCTCATCCAGCTCTCAAAGAAATGGCCACGCAGCTAGGAGCCTCCGCAAGGAACCTCGTGCACCGAGACTTTCAAAGTCAAAACATCTTGATTCATAACGAGCAATCTTACCTGATTGATTTCCAAGGCATGCGCTACGGCCGTCAGGAATATGATTTAGCCTCACTTCTCTTCGATCCCTACATGGACCACTCTGCCGAAGAGAGAGAACAACTACTCGACCTCTGGGAAGATGTCACAGAAGAACGTCCACTCGATGACATCCTCACCAAGTGTGCTATCCAAAGACTCATGCAGGCACTCGGTGCCTACGGAAATATTGTGACCAAGCAGAACAATAAGTGGTTTGAGCAGCACATCCCAACTGCTGTGAAGCTCTTAAAAGAACTTTGTGCAGGCACAGCCCTCGAGCCCGTACTTTCCCCCGTCTTGAACAAATCTTCATAACGGTGCGAAGAAATTTCTTCATCTATCTGACCTTTTTAAGCGTCTGCCTCTGCACAGGTATCCTTATCTTACTGTCAGGTTATCAGATTAAATACATCCACGCCGCCAATAACTGGTTTTTTAAAACTGTCACTCAGACTCAGTTCTCACAAAATTTGATCTTAGAAGACTACGACGGCACCGCAAGGGAAAGAAAAGTTCTCAGTGAAGCGGATCCGGTATTTATTCCACCACCCTTGAGTGTGATCGATTTCGATTTAAACTCTACCACTCTGGGAATTCCAATCCCTCCAAAAGCCTCAGATGTCGCACTCATCTTAGATGAGCTAAGGACAGCTAACATTTCTCACCTTCACCTGACCACACAGTTCCACCGGGAAGAAAATGAAGGTGCTTTAAACTTAATCGTACAGGATGTTTTCTCTCCGAAAAATAAGCCAGCCTTAGAGAGCGTCCTCATCCCTCTTGAGTTCACACGAGCAGCAAAAGGCTCTCCTTTTCCCTCTTACCTTAATGCCAGTAGTGTCCCTATAGATTCTCTTAGAGGTGACACCAAGTCCATTCCCCGTATCAATAAAGTCATTCACTCACCCTACGATGGGGTCAACTTCCAATCCCAAGACTCTATCCCATCCTGCATGAAGTTTGGCTTTGCCAACCTCGAGGCTGAGGACCTCCCAGACGGAAAAATATTTCTTCTTGTGCGCTGGGACGATCGTATTCTGTTCAATCAACTCCTCCTCTCTTCGATGGTGCTCCACGAAGTCCAACCCAGTGACCTCACTATCACCATAGATGGGAAAATAGACTTTGGAAAAGGAAAGCCTCAGCTCCCCATCGACCTCTTTGGTTGCACGCCCATCACAGCTAACGATCCATCCCCAACAACCACTCCTATCCCGGTCGACCTGTTAGTCTATGAAGAGGATAAAAAGAAAGCCCTCAGCGATGCCCCCAAGCACGCTCTAATCATCTCCACTCCCACAGAAGGCTACTCTATTCAATTGATTGATTCACCACAACGTAAAATTGGGCAGCTCTACCAAAGCCCTCAATTTGATATTCGTGGCGTTTACCGTCGATTACCTAGCTGGTTAGAGGCCTGTGTTTTAGCCGAATGCACTCTCCTCTGCGCAGTTTTATACTCACTGGGGGGGAGCAGAAGACACCTTGCCTTCACCCTCCTACTCATTGCTCTTCTTCCCTGTGCAGTGCTCCTTCAGATCACTTGTAACTATTGGTTCCCCATGAGTCCCATCATTGGCCTGGTACTTGTAAGTTGGGCTGTCAGTGTCTACATGTCGACTAAGTGGAAGCTCCGCAGAACCAACACTAAACTGACGCAAGAACAGAAAAAAGAACTCGAACGCTTCGCCTAACTCCTCAATACTCCCGCCCCCTGCAAATCATTATCTATAACTGCCATAAAAAATTCCCAATGAACGCCACTAACAAAGCCAGTGCCTTAATCGAAGCTCTTCCATACCTTCAAGCATTCCGAGGAAAAACCTTCCTTATTAAAATGGGTGGCTCCGCGATGGAGAATCCAGAACTCGTCAAGAAAGTCATGCGGGATATCGTCTTTCTCGAAGTTTCAGGGATCAACCCAGTCATTATCCACGGCGGAGGTAAGGCTATTTCAAATGCGATGAAGGAAGCCGGACTTGAAGCCCAATTCATCGGTGGCTTCCGTGTCACCTCACCCGAGGCCATGGACATTGTCGAACAAACACTCTCACGTAGCATCAACCCTGGCTTAGTTGACATGCTTCAAGATTACGGTGGTAAAGCCGTCGGAGTCCCCGGCACAGATGTCTTTGTAGGGGAACGCATCCAAGGTATCGATGACGACGGAAATGCTCAAGATATTGGCCGTGTCGGCAAGGTCATCAGCTCTCAACTTAGTAAAATTAATGCTGCTATTGAGGCGGAAACTGTCCCTGTCATCTCTCCTGTGGGATCCGAACAAGACAGTGGAAAACCTCTCAATATCAATGCCGACCTCGCAGCTGCCGCGCTTGCTAAAGAACTAAAAGCAGCCAAGCTCATCTATCTCTCAGACGTGCCAGGCGTGCTCCGTGATAAGGACTATGAAGGCTCCCTCATTCCTTCTATCTCACCAGCTGATGCTGAGATCCTGAAACGTGATAAAGTCATATCAGGAGGCATGCTCCCAAAAATTAATTCCGCCTTGGACGCACTTGACGCAGGAGTCGATAAAGTTCATTTTATCGACGGACGGACACCGCACTCACTACTCTTGGAAATCTTCACTCAATCAGGAGTCGGGACTGAAATATCTAAGTAATCCACTTTTCTCTTCTACTTTAAACAATAAATCGATGATCGGACATAATTCAAAAAAACTTTTCGAACGTGCTAAAGAAATCATCCCTGGGGGGGTGAACTCACCTGTTAGAGCATTCAAAAATGTCGATGGTGATCCATTTTTTGTCCAAAAAGCTCATGGCTCTCGCATCACGGATGTGGACGCAAAGACCTATATCGATTACATCGGCACTTGGGGACCTGCCATCCTTGGCCACGCTCCGATCATCATCACTCAGACCATTCACGAAGTCGCTAAAAACGGAGTCTCCTTCGGTACCCCTAATCCATGGGAAATCCAAATCGCCCAGACCATCGTAGACTGGGTTCCCTCAGTAGAAAAAGTCCGCATGGTGAACTCTGGCACAGAGGCTACCATGTCTGCGATCCGTCTAGCTAGAGGGTTCACCAAGCGCGATAAAATCCTTAAGTTTGAAGGCTGCTACCACGGGCATGTTGACCATCTCCTCGTTTCTGCTGGATCTGGTGCTCTCACTCATGGCGAGCCAGACTCCGCCGGAGTCCCGAAAGATTTTGCCAACCACACCATCACGGTTCCCTTTAATAAGCCTGAAGCTGTGCAGGAGATTTTTGACGCCTGCGGAGATGATATCGCGGCGATCATCCTTGAACCATTCCCAGCCAACGCTGGTCTAATCTTCCCTCAAGAGGGCTTTCTTCAATTCCTCCGAGACATCACTCTCAAGCATGACACTTTACTCATCTTTGACGAAGTCATGACGGGCTTCCGCGTGGCCAAAGGCGGAGTCCAAGAACTCGTCGGAATCACACCTGATCTCACAGCCATGGGGAAAGTCATCGGTGGTGGACTCCCTGTCGGAGCCTTCGGCGGAAGAGCTGACATCATGGACTACCTCGCGCCCGATGGTCCCGTCTATCAAGCAGGAACCCTCTCAGGAAATCCGCTCGCGATGGCAGCCGGCCTTGCCCAACTCAGGGAACTCGACAAAGCCAAAGGCTGGGATGTGTTAGAAGTGTTAGGCGCACGCCTTGAAAAAGGTATCCGTGAATTACTTAAAAAATATCAGCTCGATTACCAACTCAACCGCGTTGGTTCGATGTTCTGCCTCTTCTTCACCAATGAAGAAATCATCAACATGGACTCCGTTGCAAATGCAGATATGGAGAGCTTTAAGAAATTTTTCTGGAACCTCTTAGACGAAGGCGTTTACTTCGCTCCCTCACCTTACGAGACGGGCTTCATCTCCATGGCACACTCCCCTGGAGATATCGATGACAC
>JALZVA010000054.1 GCA_023301335.1 Akkermansiaceae bacterium | reverse complement strand
ACTATAGAAAAAGCCTTTAGTTGTAACTTTTTTACAGATTCCATTTATCAAACGTCACTCTTCTCCGCAACGCACGACCGACCCCTAACAGCTCCCGACCAGTCTCCACACCACCCCTATTTTTTTAACTGAGTATCTTTCCTACCGGCTTACTCATCGCCCGAATCGTCGGAAGTGAACTTAGGAAAACTCCAAGATTCACAAAGCCTATCACCCAAAAAATTTCATTACTGAAATAGAGTGCATGTAGATTTACTCCCGTGTTTTCCAGCTTTAGCGCTTTAAAAATCTCGCTATGCACTTCCTTTAATCCAAAAATAACTCCGAAAGAAACGAGGTTCACAATGACGAGACTCTCTATAATATTGCGCACCGCTAAAAATAGCTTCGGAACTCCAAAGGAACGCATGAGAGCAGCGACATAGCGCTGCTGTCTAAACTCAAGAACTGACAAGGTTCCATAAATTAATGCTAGAGCACCTCCCAGTAAACCTGCCATGGCATAGCGCATGATCGTTTGCTGTTTTTCCAGTTTACGGAGTCGCTCTTTAATCACTACGGAGCTGCGTATATCCACTCCTCCTTTAGCATCACTCGTATCAACATTTCTGATCGTATGGGAAATCAACTCAATCGAAGGAGCATCTGGGTAGCGCTCTAAAAAATACAATATCGAATGCCCGGCTGACTCTAGGATAGGGTACTGGGCAGATGGAAGAAATAGGACATCTCCCTGTAGTAGGCGGGCTTCTTCCTCCCTAGGAGTTAGGCAGCGTGCGCGGATCCATGTATCTTTAATCTGCACATCTATAAGTGTCCCTTGAGAGTACTTGTTGGTAAGCAGGAACTCGCTAAATCCATTCTTCAGGTAAGGTGACAAAGACACCATGGCGTCATCGGTATAAGACATAACAGCCACCCGTTCTCCATTACTCAGTTTCCCTCTTACCAGAAGTTTTTTTACGGTAAGTAGTTCACCCCACTTTCCTATCTCACTAAAACGGGGCTTCACTTTCCCATTTTTAAGTTGACTGGGAGAAACAGTTTCTACCACTAGCATCGAATTGATCCCGAATGCCTCCATCTCTTTTCTTACCTTGTTAACCTGCATCGTGAAGGCAACCAATAGTACAAGCGAGATCCCCACCATAATGGCGGTCACAACAACGCGAGCTAAGATACTTCCAGGCTGCTCAAACCAACGCTTCCAAGTGTCTTTCCACAGGTAAGAAGCGATTAAAATCCATGACTTCATCAGCTATTTTATCCAATCTACTATCGTGCGTACAAATCACTGCCGTCCGGCCTCCTTCTCCAACAAATTCTTTCAATGCTGTAGAGATCACCTCAGTATTTAGATCATCTAGGCCTGAGGTAGGCTCATCTAACAGCAAAATAGAGGGATCCTTAATCAGAGCTCTGGCAATCGTGGCACGTTGTTGCTGGCCGCCTGACATCGAGGTGGGCAAACGCTTTGCAAAGCCCTCTAAACCAAGCTTCTCCATATAGGTGCTACAATTATGCCGAGCACGCTTTCCAGTGACCCCTCCTAGAGCTGCGGCGATAATCAAATTTCTCTTTACCGAGGCAAGTGGGAGAAGATTTAACTGCTGAAATACAAACCCTAGTTCACTACGTTGGAAGGATGCTCCTGGCTTTTTGCCGTTGATTAAAAGTGCTCCTTTATGGGGTTTCAAATACCCCCCCATCATTCTCAAAAGAGTCGATTTACCACAGCCGGAATAGCCCTTAATCAAATGAATTCCTTCATCGAAGCTCTGTGAAAAGTCTTCGAAAATCCACCCTCCTTTACGAGAATATCGATAATAGATGTTCTTACACGTGATCACAAATTTACTTAGAAGCTGGCTCCTCACTCACCTTAAAAGCTTCGTTGACGATCTCTACGGTATCTTTAGCATCTCGCTCTCTTGGCAGCTGAGCTTTAGTTTCATCTTCCTCATCTAGATCGGCGGACTCGGTTGATACACCCGCTGCCACAGGCACGGTTAATTCGACCTCTAGTGCTGGCTGATAATCGATCGCGAGAGAGTTTTCACCTTCAGCAACTAGCTTGGCTCCTGCCCAGATATCCTCTACCATATTAGACCACGATTTTGATGTGCTCTTTCCTAATGCTTCGAGAGCGATATCTACTTTAGGAACAATCCAGCATTTTTCTGGAAGGCGTGTGATAAGCCTTGCCTCCATTCCGGTTCCTGAAAGACGCTTTAGGCTCGGCTGCTCCGCAGTGGGGATAGCGAAGATATAGATTTTTTCATCTGAGCGCGTGGCCTTATTCTTTAATGTTTTAGTATCTCTAAAATTCACCACCGTCTTATCGGCGTTTTCTAACTTCAAATAAAGTGTAGAAGGTTCGAGGCTAACCCAACTTTCTCCTAAGATAGTTAGGTTTACATGCATGTCTTCGTAATCGTTAATACTGGCTATCACCCCACCACCTTTGGCTAGGTATTCTTTTTTCCCCTCAACAAATTCATCGAGCTCAATACGTAGTTCACCTGAGAATGGTACTCTATACTCCGATGTCTCTTTCCGTTCATCGTAAGACTTTTCTCGTTCTTCTCTTTCGATCCGGCTAAGTTCTTGCTTATCTGCGTGCTCACCTGGGTCATACTCCTCGGCTAGTTCAAACTGTCTCTTTGCTAAATCGAGCTCTTCCTCTGCTTCTTTTAATGCTTTCTGTCCGACCTCAGCATACTCGCTTCCAAATGCTGTGACTGCCTCTTCCCTTAGCACCTTTGAATTCATGACAGCCTTAATACGCTTCAGGTCTATTTCAGCTTCTTTAAGACGCAATCTTGTCTCTTTCATTTTTTGAGGACGCTCAAACTCCTCATATTGTGTATCCTCGCGTTCCTCAGCACGCTTCGCGATTTCTATTTTAATGAGTTCAGATTCTAATTTTTCCTTATCTATTTGAGCAAAGAGAAAGTCTTCTTCGACTTCATTGATCGCTGTATTAACCAAGATTTCCAACTTACCAGAGCTTTTTGCGGTGATATCCACTGAGCGTTTAGGCTGTATATTTACCCGCTTTGACCCTAGCTCTAATTCGTAATTTTGCTCGTAATTATCCCAGTTCCACTGAGGTTTCGCTTCGGTTTCCTCAGTTTGCTGTGCAAGTTCTTGGTCACATCCAATCACACTAAAAGCGAAAAAAGAAAGGAGCCATAATTTAATGTAGTCGGTAATTTTCATACAGTTACAACAGAATTTCAGTAGGAAAAGGTAGCACTGGTTGCCCGATGACGCAATAGTTAATAAAAGTCGAATTTTAAGCCTGATTACGCTCTATTTTCAACCTGTTGCTATTCACTCGGGGCACGATTAAAGGGACGGTTCTGTTTCTTTGAAAACAGCCCTTTATACCAAGCTCTAGGCTTTAATTTCTCTCGCTCTAGTCTGATCCGTTTCCACTGCTTTGTAGTCTCAGCCCACTTATACTCATCTAGGAGCCAAAAACTGGTATTGATCTCAATCTCTCTTGCTAATAGGCTTATCTCTTCTCTCTGGTAAGCTTTCATTTGGCGTAACGCTGCCTCCAGATCATCTACAAGTCCTTGATTTACCACAGCCCTGTATTCTTTCATCAGAGTCCTCTTCTTTTGGATCTCTTTCTGCACCTCTCCTAGAGCCTTTTTACCATCAAGTAGAGCCTTCACCTCTTCGGTTCTCCGCTTATCCTTTGTCCAATCTCCAAACGGTCTATCACGTTTAATTCTACGAATTTGCTTCCCAATCGTCCCTCTGGTATCTAATCGCCAACCAAGGCTGGGGCCAATGCGAACATCTTCTAACTCAAACTCTTGTCCTTCTATATTACTATAGAGGCTTGGAGCCGTGACGGAAAGATTCGGGGTCGGGTAATACCGTGTATACGCGCTCCTCAGGGATTCATTACTAGACAATTCCTCTAAGGCTAACAAATTCATCTGTAAGACTCCCCAACGTGCAGAGTCATAAAAATTTAGCTGACTTGGCGTATAGCTAATATCTGGGAGGTCATTAAACGTGAGCTTCACATCTGCATAATTGATTTGATGTAAATCACTAAATTTCTCCTTCCAGCCCTCTATTTTTTTCACATGTTCCTTAATACTTTTATCAGCTTCTTTTAGCTCTTTAAGGAATGCGGGAGCTTCATCATCAATAGAAGCTTCTTTAATAAAGGCTCGCTGCTTTTTAAGCTCTTTCAACTCAAAGTCTAACAACTGCTTTTCTCGAAACGTTCGATACAACGCGATCACCTCATTACGCATCGCTATTTCCGAACTCCACTCAACCCCCATATGAGTTACTGTGAGAGTTGCATACCTTTTAGGAAGGTCGAGTAAGCTCCCAAAACTAAAAAAGCTCGATACTCTAAGGCTGGTATCGGTGAATAGGTCACCAATATCCCCAAGTGTGCTAGATTCGGTAAATGAAGCTGACAGAGACGGGATAAATGTCTTCCAAATATCCATTCTGGCTTCAATCGAATCATCGATCTGGAACTCCGCTCGGATAATATTCGGAGACATCCAAAGAAGGTCTTTCTTTGCCTTGGTCCAATTAGCAGCATAGTGCTTCTTCTGCACTCCTGTTTCCTGCGCTTTCAGCTCATTTTTCCAAACTTGCAGTGCCTGTTCCCGAGATGCAGCTACTTTCTTTTTTGCCCTACCAACACAAGATGGCAAAAAACAAAGGCCAACTATTAAGGGGGAAATGCATACAATTCTCTTCATCATAACCATAGCGAAGTCATTAGGCCTGTTTTGTCCACTCGCATTTCATGTTTTCTTAACATTCGTAATCACCTTCTGTAACGGGTTAAACAATCGCGCTTCGAACAAATTTTATTGCGTTCCCTTTTCTTATCGCTCTAGGACTTCTACTTCATAGCCGTCTGGATCCGTCACGAATGCCATTTTTTTCTTCTCTGGGTCAGAAAACTTTTCTTCCCAGTTGGAAGGCCAAATCTCAATTCCGTCTTTTTCAAGCTTCCCGCAGTATTCGAGAATATCGGAGACACCCACTGCAGTGTGCATGAGGTCCTCGGGAAATTTTACCTCAAATTCAGGAGAGTAGCACAGCTCAAGAAAATGCTCATTCCCTGGCAAATGGAGAAAAGCGAGCTTATTGCCTTGTGGTGAGTCCTTTCTCTCTCCTTGCTCAAAGCCTAGCTTTTCGTAAAACGAGATCGATTTATCTAAGTCTGATACGCGTATTCTTGTGTGCAGGAATTTAATCATGCGCCTTTTATACTCAGATTTGGCAAGCAATCAAGGCTTTGCAAAGGAGATTGCTTTTTAGACAAGCTTAATGGACTTAGAATATTAAAAAATCTAGCGAGGCTTCTCTAGATGCTCGCACACTTAACCTCCTGCAGCCTGTTTTATTCGCGCTTTGATCTCATCTTTACGTTCTTGCCATTCTATATAGCCAATAGGGATGAGCTTTAGCCCCGCACGGCAAAGCATTCTTGCTTTGTTT
>JALZVA010000053.1 GCA_023301335.1 Akkermansiaceae bacterium | reverse complement strand
TCAAAACTTATGATCGAGGATATCTTCCGAGATTATGCCACTGCTAACCCTGCGCTGAATATCACTCTACTTAGGTATTTCAATCCCGTTGGAGCTCATGCCTCTGGACAAATTGGCGAAGACCCTAACGGCATCCCTAACAATCTTATGCCCTTCATCGCTCAGGTTGCCGTTGGAAAACTTGAGAGCTTAGGCGTGTTTGGGGATGATTATGACACCTCGGACGGCACAGGTGTCAGAGATTACATTCACGTCGTTGACCTTGCACTCGGGCATTTAGCAGCATTGAAAACACATCACAATGATTCTGGCATTCGTGTGTATAATTTAGGAACTGGTACGGGAACTTCTGTCCTTGAAATACTTACAGCTTTCGAGGAAGCCTGTGGAAAGAAACTCCCCTATGCTATAAAACCACGCCGTGACGGTGACATTGCCACCTGCTTTGCCGATCCAAGTTTAGCCAATGAAAAGCTTCAATGGCAGGCTCATAGAACGATTACAGAGATGACTTCTGACACATGGAAATGGCAATCTAACAATCCTAACGGCTACGAGGAATCAGAATAGATTTTTCGTAGAAAAGCTTTCTCTTAAATTACTTATTACCATGGCAAACCGCCGAAATAATGTGCGTAAAGCACACCGTGGACATTACAAAAAAACCTTCACCGCATTCCCTTTTGAGAAGCATGAAGAAGTTGAGCTTACAATTGATGCACTGAGCCATCAGGGGCAAGGCATTGGCAGGCTCGACCACACCGCAAAAAATGGAGAATCTGTCACCAACTGGGTCGTCTTTGTCCCTCTGGCTCTCCCTGGCGAAAAGGTGAAAGTCAGAATCACTCACAATGGAAAAACCAACTCTACCGGTGAGCTTATTCAGCTCCTAACTTCCTCAGAAGATCGGGTCGAGCCAAACTGTAAACATTTTGGGCACTGTGGAGGCTGTCACCTTCAGCATCTTTCTTACCCTGCGCAGTTGCAACATAAGACGGAGCAAATCAAAAGCCAGCTCAATAGGCTAGCTGACATTGACTCCCCTATCAATGAACCCATCAGCACAACTCAGATCTGGAACTACCGCGCCAAGATCACCCCTCGCTACGACACACCAGAAAAAGGCAAGATCGGGGCTCTTGGCTTCACCCATTATTCCCATAAAAATACGCTAGTAGACATCCACCATTGTCAGATTGCTATGGAGCCACTCAACCAGCGACTCCTAGCAGAAAAGAAGCAACTTCAAGCGAATGCTAAGTTTCTAAAATCTGGAGGCGAACTTCTCCTCAGAATGAACGCTGAAAGTGTGGAAACCCATGCGAGTAATGCGATCACTCAAACTGTTGGGGACTTAGAGTTTCATTTTCTAGCGGGTGATTTCTTTCAAAATAATCCGTTTATTCTAGAGTCCTTCACCCAGTATGTTGCCGATCAAGCCACGTCCTTATCTAACACTTACCTCTTAGACGCTTACTGTGGCTGCGGGCTATTCTCTCTCTCCCTAGCCGATCGCTTCGAGCACGTTACAGGCATCGAAGTTTCAGCCAGTTCAGCGGACTGGGCTCGCTTCAACGCCAAGGCTAATGGCATTGCTAATGCAACGTTCATTACCGCAAGTGCAGAGCAGCTCTTTAAGGAAGTCCACTCTCAAGGATCTGACACCACAGTGGTCATCGATCCTCCTAGAGCTGGGTGTGATCAAAAGTTTCTAAAACAACTATTAGACTTCGCCCCCTCCTTAATTGTCTATGTCTCATGTGATCCTGCCACGCAGATGCGTGACCTCACCCACTTTCTTAGTGCTGGATACACCATTCGCTGTATCCAGCCGTTTGATCTATTCCCACAAACCCGCCATATGGAATGTGTGATCACTTTAGAGCGATCCGCCTAAAGGCTGCTATTGTTTCACCAAAAGGCTCACCCCTGTCATCTCTGCTGGTTTGTTAACTCCAAGCATGTCTAACAAAGTTGGGGCAACGTCAGCGAGGATACCGTCTTTTACAGAAATTTCAGCGTGGTCAGCTCCTACATAGATCGCATCTACAGGGAAGGTTGTATGCGCGGTATGCGGAGAGCCATCTGGATTTCTTAAGACTTCACAGTTACCATGATCCGCAGTGATTAAAAGCTTCCCACCCAGACGTAGCGTTTCCTCTGTCACAGCTTTCACTCCGGCATCAATGGTTTCACATGCCTTAATGCAGGCATCAACAAAACCTGTGTGACCCACCATATCAGGATTGGCAAAATTAAGGATCACGAGGTCAAAGTTCTTCAATTCTTCCACGACTTTTTGCGTGACAATGGGAGCGTTCATCTCAGGCTGTAGATCATACGTTGCCACTTTAGGAGAAGGCACAATCATACGCTCTTCACCATCAAAGGGCTGCTCTTCCCCACCATTGAAGAAATAAGTTACGTGAGGGTATTTCTCTGTTTCTGCAATTCTAAGTTGCTTCAGTCCAGATTCCGCGACCACTTCACCTAACACTTTCTCCATCCGCTCTGGCCCAAACACGACAGAACAATCATACGATTCATCATACTGAGTCATGGTTACGTAGTGCACCTTCGGGTTGACCTCTTTCTCAAAATGCTCCCAGCCTTCTTCTTGTAGAAGGGCTGCAGAAAGTTGGCGTGCTCTGTCAGCTCTGTAGTTAAAGAATACGACCACATCGCCATCCTTCACTCTCTGACTTTCAGCCTCCTCAAAGATGAGTCCTGTCATGAACTCGTCGGTGAGGTCTTCCTTATATTTCTGAGCTACTGCTTCTGAGGGTGATAACTCTGAAACTTCTCCCTTTCCTAAAATGATGGCATCCCAAGCGAGTTTATTTCTCTCCCAGCGCGTGTCTCGATCCATCGCATAGTAACGTCCGATGACTGTGGCAATCGTTGCCCCTGCGTCTTCGAGAGGTTGCTCAATAGCGGCTAAGCAATCTGTTCCACTTGTTGGAGAGCAATCACGTCCATCCGTTATAGCATGCACAAGAATGTCTTTCACGCCTGCTTTCTGTGCTTCTTGAGCAAGGGCTATCAAATGCTCCTGATGACTATGCACTCCCCCATCACTCACTAAACCTACAAAATGTAGCCTCCCTCCTTGCTTTGCCTTTTCAAATGCATCTATCAATGATGCGTTTTCACCCAACTCACCATCTGCAATAGTTTTATTAATCTTCGTCAAACTCTGGTAAACAACTCTCCCAGCTCCTAAATTTAAATGTCCGACTTCTGAGTTGCCCATTTGCCCATCAGGAAGACCCACATCTCCACCAGAAGCACTGACAAACCCCTTTGGGTAGGTCTCCCAGAGGTGGTCATGAAATGGAGTTTTCGCTAATTCTACAGAATTGCCATCTCTTTCAGCGGTGCTCGCTCCGCCAGGATTCACACCCCATCCATCTCTGATAATTAATACTATTGGTGATTTCGCCATGCAGGATGTGTATCTTTTTTTCGTTAAAAGAAAAGGTCAGAATGCAACCTATTTTATGGTTCTACCATACGGTTTTTAAGGCTTTAGAGTGCCCTATACATTCATTCCGCACCATTTTCTTGAGTGAGTAATAGACTATAAAGTAAATCCCATGTGACAATTCTTACAAATCGTGTAATCTAAAAGTATGATGTCTTTACGTTTTAAAATAATATCTCTCCCTCTCGTCTCCCTTCTAGGAATAGCTCTCTCTAGTTGTGCCACACCCTCAACTCCTGAAACCAGGACTGAAGCACATCCACAAATTTACGAAAAGCTCTCCGATTCTGATAAAAAAACTGTGTCTAAAGGCCAGCTCCGTAAAGGGATGAGTAAAGACGCCGTCTTCCTTGCATGGGGTAAAGCTAGCCGTGAAACGGACACCTTTAAGGATAATAAAAGAACAACGCGCTGGGATTACACAAGCCTTTCACCGGTTTATTCAAATAGCTTCTACGGAGGCGTCTCTTCTCGCTACGGAGGGTTTGGCCATTCCTACGGTTATGGCCGCTACGGAAGATCTGGACGCTTTCGCGGGAGAGGTTTTTACGGAGGCCGCGGCTACTATAATGGCTTCGGGGTTGGAACTAATGTCTACTACCAACCGAAAACGAACGCTCAGGTGCTTTTTGAAAATGACAAAGTCACAGGCTGGAGTGTCGTCAAATAGTTCTTCTAATAGCACTTACTATACACGTATAGCAAGTGCTACAGTGCGCTTATGTTAGCGATTCGACTCCGACCAGATTTAAAGGATTACTATCTTGCTGCTGAGTCAGCTCGAAATCCTGATCTTGTTTATGGTTCAGAGGAAGCTAAGCGTGAATTGGGATTATAGTCTTTCAAGAGCTTGCACTCAAAGAGTTAAAGAAGCTTGGCCACGTTGCCTCTAAGCAGATTCTAGACTTTCTTGATCAGCGTATTAAAGATGCTCAAGACCCTCGTCAATTTGGTAAATCCTTAACCGGGGATCTCGGCGAATACTGGCGTTACCGAGTCGGTGACCACCACCTGTTTTGTGAAATAAAAGATGATGCTCTCATTATACTAATCGTGAAGGCTGCTCATTGACGTAACGTTTATGACTAATTAAGAAATCTATCCCTCATAGCCCCACTTCTACGGGGTAGATCCTCCCATAAACCTCCCGTAGTTGCTCAAGACTAGCCTAATCTTACATCCGTCTAACAGCGTCTATGACTATTCAAAATTCACGGACTTGCTTCTTAACACCGTGCTAATCTTTTTATAACTTTTAGGAGGGACTTAACCTCTTAATTAAACCATAAAGGGCTTCTCTCAGAGTAGCCACCCTAGGAGAAGCGGGAAAGTGTGAGATTCTTCAACCGACTTGTGACATTGATCACATGGGCCAACCTTCCCTTCGCTGTATGTCTCGAACAGTTGAGCGAACCTCAGAGCCTATATCCGTAGTCTGTGTGAGTTCAGAACCACAAGTCTGAGAACGGAGTGAAGCTATTATTTAATGGTCATTACCACTAACATGAAATCAGAAAAAAATACAATCTGGATTGGGATTAATGCCTCAAAGAAAGAGTTAGAAATACACACTTACGAGAAGGCTTGAAAATTACCTTCAGTCCTCCCTAATACAAAAAATGGAATTAATAAAATCATTACAAAAGTAAAGAAATTCAACTCCGTTCAGATAGTTTTTAAAGCAACGGGAAGTTATGAAAAATTTTACTCGTTATACTTCAAACTGAAAAAATTAAAGTATCCAAAATTACTCCTTCATTAGCTCATAACTTAGCTAAAGCCCAAGGAATAATAAGTAAAACAGACTCTATTGACGCCAAGGTTTTAACCAATTACGGCATCAAATTTAGTCCTATTATTGAAGCAATTCAGGCACTTCTCAGATATAACCGTCATCTCAACGAAGATCTTAATCTCGAAAAAATGTAGCTCGAACACCTGCTGCCAAATCGCGTTGAGAAGATGGTGAAAAATCGTGTCAAGCACTCTACATCGCCGCTTTAGCCACCTCCAGATACAACCCGATTCTAAAACATTTCTACCAAAGACTACTCAAGAACGGGAAACCAAAAAAACTTGCCCTCACTGCCATCATAAGAAAATTACCACCTTATCTTAACCTGCTTATGAAAAGTTACTTACAATCTTAAATCAAGGCTTCATAATTAAAAAATTTAACCTTACAAACTAAAATCTAAACAAAACAATTGCCACAAACGATTCTCATGTATTAGCCAGCTGGCTGAAAGTAAAAAATACAGTGGGAATGCTACTCTGCACTGATGATAGAGCTGAAGTCTGCGCCGCTATAGAGAGCTACGAACTCACAAAATAATAGTAGAGGCAGACAGAGAGCCATCAGTGCCAATAGCCAGACTGACACTACGCTAGCCACATACTACCAATATGGTTCTGACACAAATCGTGTGTCTACTCTTATGATAGCTATTTTGGCTGTATTCCATACAGATTTTCGTAGTCATGGCCCCTTTAAAAAATTGCTTTTAGGTATTGACAAGATTATTCGGATGAAGTAACAAGCGCCGCTGTTGCTATCTTAGCTTCAGCTACCTAAAAAAAATACAAAAAATACAAAAAATATGAAAATTACTTTATTTGCTCTATTCTCTATATTCGCTTCGGCGACTTTAGCTCATGCGGCCACTGTCACGTGGGATGCTAACCCTACGGATCTCACAGGAAATACTGATCAGATTATTACAGGATCTACATTCGCTGCTTATAATCTGAATACTGTCGACCAAAATAATATCTTCACAGGAACAACAACTGGTTCGACAGTGTCAGGTCTTAGCAGTGCTGATTATGCAACTTTTTTGGATACATTCGCTTTTGCTAGAACTGGTTTTCAATTGAGCGGGCTTCAAGCTGGCGCTAACTATAATCTTCAACTTTTCTACATTGATGATCGTACTCCAAATAATGCAGGTAGACTTCAAAATGTTGCTGATACCAATGGTAACACAGCAACACTCACCAATGGATCTTTCAGCACAGGCAGTTTCACTGCTGATGCTAGTGGCATTCAATCATTTGAGCTGTCTGGTGACGGTAATGGTTCCCACTTCAACCTACTTGTTGTAACTAGTAATGACCCAACAGTACAGACGCCACCTGCGTCAAACTTCGGTCCTCTTGTTGCCTCATCAGTTCCTGAGCCGACATCAACTGCTCTACTCGGCCTTGGAAGCTTACTTCTGCTTGGACGTCGCAAGCGTGCATAAGCT
>JALZVA010000052.1 GCA_023301335.1 Akkermansiaceae bacterium | reverse complement strand
TTTTTGGAAGACCACGGCCAACCTTTTTCCTCAGCAAAGCTTCCTCCAATCCCTCCTAAAAAAAAGATACAAAAATAAACATATATGTATTTCACAACTTTCTTAGTCTATGGATTTTAAACATTCACACAACGCCATAATTCTAAGCCCTGACAATCAAGATGAACATTCATCAAGAATGGATGCTTCAAGCGCAGCAAAGGCAATTTCTATTTCATCGCGAGTGATACTCAGCGGAGGCAGGAAAACGATCGTATCCAAAATTGGACGTGTTAGTAGCTGATACTCTCTAGCCCGCATACAGACCTTCTCCCCTACCCGCAGCTCCGCCGCAAATTTTTCTCCATCTTCTTTTCGCAGCTCTATACCCGCCATCAAGCCACAGCGCCTAACTTCAAACACCTGAGGCACTTTCGAGTGGAGTAAGTTCAACTGTTGCTCCAAAAATATAGCTTTCTCCTTCACCCCCGCAAGTGTGTGCTCCTGCTCAAACAGATCCAAGCTCGCTAAGGCAGCAGCACAGCCAAGCGGATTAGCAGTATAACTATGCCCATAATAAAATGCATGCTTCGGGTCACCTAAGAACGCCTCGTAAATGCTCTCCTGCACAAGGGTTGCTGCCATCGGCAAGTACCCGCCTGTCAGTCCCTTTGCTAAGCAAAGAAAATCTGGAATCACCTGCTCTCTTTGACAGGCAAACATTTCTCCTGAGCGACCAAACCCAGTCATCACCTCATCCAAAATCAAATGTAAATCACGCTCCTCTGTCCACTTCCGCAGCTCAGCGAGCATCCCGCTAGGCCAGATCGACATCTGATTGACTCCCTGAATAAGTGGCTCGATAATAACACCCGTTACCGAATCTAACAACTCTTCAGAAAGCGACTTTAGTTCCTCAAGGTTTTTCACAAAATGCACCTCCATCCCAAGCTTTCTAAAGCGTGCAAAAAAGGCATCCACACCCCCCAGTGATGCCGCCCCTAATGTGTCTCCGTGATAGGCGTTACAAAAGGCAATAAAGGTTTGCTGCTCCTGCTGCCCATTCTGCATGCGATACTGAAGACTCATTTTCAAGGCACACTCGACAGCAGTCGAACCATTATCACTATAAAAAACTCTCTTCAGTGAAGAATCTGGAAAATACCCACAGAGACGTTCAGCTAGCTCACTTGCTAGAGGATGCCCGTAACCCAAGTACGAACTATGCGCCACCTTCCCCAATTGCTCGATCAGAGCCGCATTCATCTTCGGGTGATTATGCCCATGAATATTTGTCCAAATAGACGCATTTCCATCAATATAGCGTTTCCCCTCCATATCCTTCAGCCATACCCCCTCCGCGCTCTCGATCATCACAGGCTGGTGCCCCTCCGCACACCATTCCGACTGCTGGGTAAACGGATGCCAGCAGTTTTCCTTATCCTGGGCCACCGCCCGATTCATCGCTTCCTCACTCACCCCTCCACTTTCCTCAATCATCACGCAATAATCAACAGGAAACCTTCGTGAAAGTATTTCCCACGTCTAAGGGTCTATACTTATGGTGAACAGGGGGAATCACTGCCCTATCATTTGTAATTCCTCAAATACTTACGCACTTTGTGTTTCATCTCTATTTTTCCGATCCCATATTCACGTCATTTCTTGATTTAAAAATCTCAAGAAATTGTTCTAATCGGGCATGTCGAAAACAGTGAGACCTTGGTATTGGCCTGAGCGTGGACAGCCTGAGAGAACAGAGCCTTTCACATGGATTGTGAAAGATGTGATTGCGGCCTCGTGGTGGCCAGATCCTTACGTGTTTGATATCTATGCCGAGGAAGGCGTTAAGGCGGTGGTGAACTGCTGTGAGTTTGATAACCGAAAGGATGTTCCCGCTCAGTTTGACTACTATCATATCCACGTTCCCGATTACGGAGTTCCTACAGATGAGCAGATTGAAAAGTTTATTCAAATCATGGAAAAACATCAGCAGAAAAAAGAATCTGTGGTTATCCATTGTGTTGCGGGGTGTGGTCGCACTGGGCAGTTTATCGTGGCGTGGTGCGCAAAGGCTGGTCATATTCCAAAGGGAAAGAACCCTGTCGAATGGATTCGTAGTAAGCGTCGTTGCTGTTTAGAGACAGGCGCACAAGAATCTTGTGCACGGAGGCTTACGCAAAAATATAAAAGCTGACGCTACCTTACTCAAGAAGGCGTGTAATGCCTCGCCTTTCTCAGCATTCTTACTTACACTAAATGTATGGAAATAATACAGGATCTCATCGTAAACAAGACTCAAGAAGATAGCTGGGATACGATCCTGCATGCGATCTTAGAAAAATTCAGCTGCACGACTGGAACCATCCATTTCATTCATCCTGCAGACGGCTTACTACATATTTCCTCACACGCAGGAATCCCCGAACACATTCTCCCGATGGTAGAAAAAATTCCTGTAGGCAAAGGGATCGCCGGTGCCGCTGCAGAGAAAAAAGAAGCCGTAGAAATCTGTAATCTCCAGTCCGACACCTCTGGAGTGGCTAAACCTGCTGCCAAAGACACCAAGGTCAGTGGATCCGTCGCCGTTCCCATTCTTCATCACGATGGAAGCTTACTCGGCACACTCGGCATCGGAAAATTTGAGCCTTATAGTTTTACCTCTGAGGAGAAAGACGCTCTTACTGAGCTTGCCTCAGCAATTGGGGCTGCGGCCTAACACTTCACCACCCCTTACGTCTTTTTTCCTAGACGTAAGGAGTACTCTATAGGTTTTTACTTTCTCGTAATCTGATCAGAGTAGTGGCCGTAGTTGTTTTCATCCACGACAAAGAATTGAACACCATGAACAGCCTCAGGGACCTTTACCTTAACCTGTAAGCCGTCCTCTGAA
>JALZVA010000051.1 GCA_023301335.1 Akkermansiaceae bacterium | reverse complement strand
TTCGGTTCGAGTGCATAGCCGTTGTTGTTATCAAAAACGTCCTGAGCTTCTGCATACTCAGTAGATCCTGTGTCGCCTGATTCATCAGACTTTCTAATCGTCTGCACAGCCTTACGCATTTCTGGATTAATAGAAATGGCAATATCGAGGACGGAATCATCCTGAGGGTCTCCAGATTCCTGTGCGAGGTAGCCGGTGATTGCATACTCATCAATAGCGGCCTCTCCTGAGTCAGCTTCTTCTTCTCCGAGGATGATTCGAATCAGTGTCGATTTACCCGCCCCGTTTGGGCCTACAAGAGCGACGCGTTCGCCCCAGTTAATCGTCATCTTCACCTCTTCAAAAAGGGTGCGTCCTGCGTAAGTCTTAGTGAGATTTTTAATGTTGAGCACTTCGTTGGTGTGCAAAGAATACTGAGTCCAGTCAAGTAGGAAAGGGGGGCTAAAAAGACTGGGGGCTAAAGGAAGGGAGAAAGCTGATGAAATTGGTGCTGAAAACATCCAAAGGGAAGAACGGTGAGGTAAATTGAGGGTGAAAGACAAAATGAAAAAAGAAGAGGCTCATTCTTGACCGAGAGGGGGAAATAGGGCGAACTAAGGGTATGGAACTGAAGCTACACTCACCATTGGACATGCACCTTCACCTTCGGGATGAGAATATGATGAAGCTCGTCACTCCTCTGACGACTGAAACCTTTGCTGGAGCAGTGGTGATGCCGAATCTCGTGCCGCCAGTAACCAATCTGGAAATGCTGCATGCATATGAGCAACGGATTCGTGAATCAGCCCAAGGGCACGCATTTGATCCCTACATGGTGCTCTTTTTTAAAGATTACACAGAGGCTGAACTAGCCGCAGCTAAAGAGCACATGATCGGGATGAAACTTTATCCTGCTGGGGCAACGACTAACAGTGAAGCTGGTGTGGCACAGATAGACTCGGTCGAGCATGTTTTTAAAATGATGGAGGAAATGGAAATCCCTCTCATGGTGCATGGGGAAACACACGGATTTGTGATGGATCGGGAGGCGGAATTCATGAGCATCTATGAGCATTTAGCGACTTCGTTTCCTAAACTTCAGATCACTATGGAGCATATCACGACAGCAAAAGCTGTGGAGGTGTTAGATCGTTTTGAGAATATTAAAGCCACGGTGACGCTACAGCATTTAATTATCACCTTAGATGATGTAGCGGGAGGCATGCTGAATCCTCATCTGTTTTGTAAGCCTATTGCGAAACGTCCTGAGGATAGAGAAGCTCTTTTAGAGGCTGCACTGTCTGCGCATCCAAAATTAATGTTTGGGTCTGATTCTGCCCCCCATCCTATTTCTGCGAAGGAGTGTTGTGGCTGTGCAGCGGGTGTCTTTACCGCTCCTTTGGCCTTGGCGAGGCTTGCCCAGTTGTTTAATGAACATGACAAATTGGATAATCTTCAGGCATTTGTGTCTGATAATGCGCAAAGGCTTTACGGAGTGAAACCACCGAAAAAAGAGGTGACCTTGCGTCAGGAATCTTATGCGGTGCCAGAAGCCTATGAAGGGCATGGACACCATGTGGTGCCGATGCATGCTGGAGAGATCTTGGACTGGCGTGTGGTAGAGGTTTCTTAAGAAATGGTTAAGTAAAAAAAGCTTACTGAGCGTTTTTCTTAGCTTCGAGAGTCTGCTGAATACGCTGAGCCAGCTCTGCTTCAGAGAGGCGGTGGTCATTGATGAACACGGCAGTAGTTTCAAAGCTTTCGAGGGTTCTGTAGTTTAATATTGCAGGAGATTGGTAAGCACTGAGCCTGTATGTATCGCCGATTTTTTCTAGGGAATGGCACCATTCACGGGAGTCGCCCCTAAAGAGAACCGTGTATAAAAAAGTGTTGGTGAAAAGTACATCATCGCTATCATGAATGATAGAGGCCTCTCGTTTGGCATTGAGAAGTTCGATAGCCCGTTGATTTTTTGCGGCATTAAAATATGTGTAACTTGGAGTTTTGAGAGAAAGGATGCTTACGAGCTCACTAACCGTACGTTCTTTACCGACGTTGCTGACAGCATCCATGATAGATTCTCCTAACACGAACTCATGGTTTTTTTCTAAATCTTTAATGCTCACGAGGCGTAGCCAACTGGTTCTCACTTCCTCATGGAATTCTTTTTCGGACTGATAGGCCTCGTAGTAATTCCCCGTCCAGTTGTTCCATTCTGTCGCCTGGGCGTATTCTTGCTTAAGTTTTTCCTGCGCACTACCGATAAAATAGAAAACAACTAAGAGTGCTGCAAAGAAGAGGATGATACCTATGAGAAGAGGCTTTTTACTCTTGAGTTGGATCGGTTCTATTGGGGTGTATTGAGACTCATCTGCGATGATAGGAGATAGCACTTCCTTTTTTTTCTTAAGTTTAAGCGCCTTTGGGTTAGCCTCCTCAATATTTAGAGGGGTATGTGCTTTGAAGCGGATATTAAGTTTTTTGGCTTCGTTCTCAGGGGGGGGGCTGAGGTTTGGATTTTTTTTATCCATAATTTGTTTATTTCTATTCGTTATCTATTCGGTATACCGAGCTAAGAGTTTGTCGAGTTGGGGAGATTTCCTAATGTTAAATCCTTCTCCTAGTTGGAGGGCTACTCTTCTTCCAAGAGTGTTTCTGATATGCAGGCTGACGGGGGTTGTTCCAGAGTGCTGCTTGAGGATATCCTGAATGGTATGGAGATCCTTAGTGTCGTGTCGATTCGTGTAGAGAGTGAGGTCAAATGTTTTACTGTCAACATTGACATTTGTTTTCTGAGCCTTCACTTCTTTTACGCAGTTTTTACCTCCTGATCCAGTAAGGCGGCGATTGCCTGTGAAGTTGTCTTCAGCGAGGGTGCAGTAGATGGATATAGCATTACCAGCTTCTAACAGACCTTCTTCATTTGCTGGACTGTAACTTTCACTCCAGCAAATGACTTCGGCTAGCCCTGTGAAATCTTCAAGTTGAAGAATGCCAAACGGCTTTCCTGCCTTGGTGGTCTTGTGTTCAACATGCTTCACGATTCCACAGAAGCGGAGTTTTTTCTTTTTATCAATTGTGAGGTTATCAATGTTGCCGAATCGCTCATAGTTATCCTTATCGACGATCCCTCTGTATTGGTCTAGCGGATGACCAGAGGCGTAGAAGCCTAAGAGCTCTTTCTCGTCTGAGAGGCGCTGTTCTTTCGGCCACTCAGTGATATCGTTAAGAAGATTCTCGGTAGGGGAGGGAGTGCTGCCGAAGTCCATGCTATCAAACATAGATCCCTGTCCAGCTGCTTTATCTCGATGACTGGTAGTGGCGGAGGCGATGACATTTTCGAGTCGCTCTGTCATCCCTGCACGTGTTTCTCCAGTCCAGTCCATAGCGCCTGCCTTGATTAAGTTTTCGAGAATTCTTTTATTCACGACTTTTGAGTCGAGACGTTGAGAGAGGTCATTCAAGGATTGGAAAACCCCATTTTTTTCACGCTCTGCAACACATAGTCGCATGGCAACCTCGCCGACATTTTTTACTGCGGCTAAACCAAATCGGATAGCTGAGACTTCTGCGGGTGTAGTCTCTGGTACAAAGAGTGGCTGAGATTTATTAAGATCGGGGGGAAGCACTTCGATCTGCATGCGATGGCATTCCGCAATAAATACAGATATTTTATCTGTATTATTGATTTCGTTAGAGAGTAGACCTGAGAGGAATTCTACCGGGAAGTTAGCTTTGAGATATGCTGTCCAGTAGGAAATATGCCCATAACAAGCGGAGTGAGATTTGTTAAAACCATATCCAGCAAAGCCTGCGATTTTATCGAAAATTTTGTTCGCGAGTTGGGAGTTGATATCATTGGTCTCCTTGGCTCCTGCGACAAAGATTTCTCTCTGCTTGGCCATCTCCTCAGGCTTTTTCTTACCCATGGCTCTACGGAGGATGTCCGCTGCACCGAGTGTGTAACCGGCGAGGAGACGTGCCGCGTTCTGCACCTGCTCCTGATAGATCATGACTCCGTAAGTATCCCCAGAGATTTGTTCTTCTAAGGGGTGGTCAAATTGGGCGGGCTTCCCATTTTTTACCTCGATCATTTGTGGGATGAAATCCATCGCTCCCGGGCGGTAGAGTGCGAGTAAATCAATGATGTCATCGATAGTCTGAATCCCATATTTTTGGCAGGTTTCAACCATACCACCAGATTCCAGCTGGAAGACTCCCATAGTTTCTCCTCGGTTGAGGAGAGCGAGGGCAGGTTGGTCATCAAGAGGGACTTGCTCGATGTCGAAGTCAGGGTGGTGAACCATGATATGACGAGCGGCATCTTGAATTACAGTGAGGTTTTTTAAGCCGAGGAAATCCATCTTCAAGAGACCGATGTCAGTGATGGCTCCCATATCAGCTTGCGTGACGACTTCACCTTCTTTGGCACGTGCGAGAGGAACGTGAGCATCTAAGTCTCCATCTCCGATCACGACTCCTGCGGCGTGGACTCCTGTATTTCGGTTCAGGCCTTCGAGTTTGGTGGCGTAGCCCCAGAGTTCCTTGAAGGTGGAGGAGGCTTCGATCATCTCTTTCAGCTCATCCTTTGCTTCATACTCGTCCTTGAGTTTGACACCGGGCTTGGTCTCGATCATGTCGGCGAGTTTACTAGCGTCGTTAAAGCCGATCCCGAGAGTACGTGCGACATCTCGGAGCACCGATTTTGCGCCTAAAGTTCCGTAAGTGATGATATGAGAAACACAGCGTTCCCCGTATTTTTTTCTCACGTAGTCGATCACCTCTGGTCGCCGTGTCTGACAGAAATCAATATCCACATCGGGAGGGGAGACACGCTCAGGATTAAGGAAACGTTCGAATAAAAGGCCAAAGCGCATCGGGCAGATATTTGTGATCTGCATGGTGTAAGCCACCAGTGAACCTGCTGCGGATCCTCGGCCTGGCCCCACTGGAATGTCCTGCTCGCGTGCCCAGCTAATAAAGTCTGCAGTGATCAAGAAATAGGATGCAAAGCCTAAGGAATTGATCGTATCAATCTCATATTGAAGACGCTCTTTAAGCATCTGGTCGACCTCTTCTCTTGATTTTTTATAAATACTCTCTAAGCGTAATTTCTGATCTTCTCCGTAAAGAGCTGCGAGGCCGTCGTAGCAAATTTTAGAGAAATACTCTTCACGAGGAGATCCGTCTGGGGTGCCAAATTGTGGGTATTTCTCCGAAGAGGTGGGGTCTAACACCATCGAGACATTACATTTTTCTGAAATCTCTAAGGTGTTAGAAATAGCTTCAGGATGGGACTCAAACACGGAAGCCATTTCTTCCCCAGTCTTGAAATAGACATCTGGAGGATAGTGTTTCCTGTTGTCATCGAGTTTGAGACACTTTTCTCCAATACAGATAAGGACATCGTGGGCATCATGATCGTCACGGTTGATAAAGTGCACATCATTGGTTGCCACTAATTTGAGATCGAGATTCTGAGCGATTTTTACCAACTCTTCGGTGTAGAAGTCATCGATTTCTTCTCCATGGTGCTGCAGCTCAATATAGAAGTCTTCTCTGCCAAAGATCTTGAGTAAGCTTTGAGCAAGATCCTCAGCTTCCTTCATCGCATTTTTATCCAGCCATTCATGGAGAGGACCCTCCTTGTCACCTGAGAGGCAGATCAGTCCTTTTGCGTATTTCTCTAAGGTGGCGAGATCGATACGTGGTTCATCCCAGTAAATCCCTTCTAGGTGACTTACAGAAACGAGCTTTGTGAGGTTGTCGTAACCTTCATTATCTTTGGCTAAAAGGGTGAGATGAGTAGAGCGTTTACGGCCGGGGAAATCTTTTTTATCTTCGAGGCTGGTCGGAGCAAGATAGACTTCACATCCGAGAATGGGTTTGATCCCCGCCTTGGTCATATTCTGGTAAAAGGGAACAGCTCCAAAGAGATTGCCATGGTCGGTCATGGCAATTGATTTCATTCCGAGCTCTTTGGCACGACTCGCCAATTGCTTGATACGTGCCATACTATCCAAGGTCGAATATTCGGTATGTACGTGAAGGTGAACAAAGTCAGTTTCCATAGATGAAAAAGTAATAGATCCACAGGAAGGGGGAAGCAAAAAGAAGAATAAGAAAGCTAATAGTAGAGAGTCCCTTGGAAGAGACTTCTACCTCGAATGCTTTTTTTGATCTCCGCCCTGAAGATGCGCTTTTTAGCGTAAAGAGCGAATGAAGTGGGTGAAAAATGCGACCCCTTCGAGGTAGTCATCCACCTTGATAAATTCATCTTTAGTATGCGCTTGATCAATCGACCCAGGGCCAAAGGCGATGGAAGGGAGTCCTTCCGCAGCAAGGTGTGCAGCATCAGAGAACCATGGAGCGCCCACGAGTTTTGACTCTGGGCGCGTGGTCTGGATACGTGAGATGATTTCATGTTCACTCGGGCATTCCATCGGAGGATTACAGGCTGAGGAGCTGATCTTTAGGGGGAGGTTACACTCCGAGATGAAGTCTTCGACCAATTGGAGTGGGCCTCCCGCAGCTTGGAGGTCTGGGGTGAAGCGGATATCTATCTCTGCACTGCAAGAGTCGGGGACGATGTTAGGTCGACTTCCTCCTGTGATAGTGCCGATGTTAAGCGTGCAGTGCTCGAGCACGGGATGGGTGTAAGTGGCAAGTCTGTTGGAGAGCTTCCGATTGAGTAAATCCAAGGAACGCGCCATGCTCATGATCGCATTCTCTCCGAGGTGTGGCTGTGAGGAGTGAGCGGCTTTACCTGTCGTCTCGACGGTGAACCAGAGTGAGCCTTTGGTCACATAAACCATGTCTAAGAGGGTGGGCTCTCCTGCGATCGCAAACAGGTAATCACGTGCGTATTTTTTAGCAAAGTCCTTGGACCCATGCTGCGATGATTCCTCTCCCATAAATGCTACAAAATCCACAGCAATGGGGAGCTCGGCAAGGATGTCTTGATTGGCATCTATTGCGGAAAGCATCGCTGCCATTGAACCTTTGGTGTCGGAGCTTCCGCGTCCCCAGATTTTATCCTCTTTGAGTTCACCTGAGAAGGGATCAATAGTCATGTTTCCCACTCCCACGGTATCGGAATGAGGGCAGAGTAAAATACGAGGACGTGACTTGTCACCGGGGGCGTTGGCGATGAGATTAGGTCGGCCCGGCTGAATCTCTTCTTGGTTAACGCGATAGCCTCTGCTCTCTAACCATGGCTGGAGAAAGTCCGCCATGGCTTGCTCGCCGACCAAATCTGTGCCGGGGGAGTTGTCAGGATTAACACTCGGGACTCTCACCAAGTGTTGCAGTAGTTCAATAGCGTCTTGAGACATAGAAAAAAACTTAGGAAGGAGTGCGAGCAGAGAGTAATTTCTCGGTGTATTTGGCTAAAATATCAGCTTCGAGATTCACTTTTTTTCCTACTGCACAAGCATGCAAATGTGTGTGTGTGTAAGTGTGTGGGATGATCCAAAAAATGGCAGAGTCATCTGTGAGCTCGGCAATGGTGAGCGAGATGCCATCGATAGCAAGTGAGCCTTTATCGATACAGTATTTATGAATAGAAGGAGGGATCTTAATTTCTAAGCGATGATCCTGTCCTTTCTCGGAGAGATCTCGTAACTCCCCAGTAGTGTCGACATGCCCTTGCATAAAGTGCCCACCGAGTCGATCTCCAGCACGGAGCGCACGTTCTAAGTTCACCTTATCTCCCATCGATAACTCGCCTAAGGAGGTGACCTTCAGTGTCTGAGCCAGCACATCAAACTGCACAAACCCATCGCCTACTTCAGCGGCTGTTAAGCAGCATCCGTTGATAGCGATCGAATCTCCCACAGCAACTTCAGCGTGGAAGGGTACGAGGATGGTGATGCGTGATTGTTCACCTTTTTCTTCGACGTGAGTGAGTGTTCCTGTGGATTCTACAAGGCCTGTAAACATAGCAATAAGAAAATCGTAAAAGACAATGGGAAGAAAGAAAAAAGCGAGCCAAATGACTCGCTTTAGAGAAAGGCCAATTGATGGGCCTAAGAAGGTGCGTATTTTTTCACTTACTCCGCGATCTTCTCGACTTTTGGCTCTGATTTTTTCGAAGCTTCCTCGCTCATGCCACTTGAGGGAAGGAGCATGAAACAGCAGCCCATGATGATGGTCGGGATGATGGCTGAGAGGGCAAGTTTGGCCGGAGAGACTTTTCCATTGAAGTATTTTCCTAGGATAGATTGTCCAGCTGGGTTCGGAGCATTTGCTATGACCGTTAAGCCACCTCCTGTAACGGCACCAGCAACGACGGCATACTTTGCGCCAGCGGAGAGACCTGGAGCCTGAGAGGCGAGGTAAGTGATCGCAGCATTGTCATTGAACGCAGTAAGCACTGTTGAGCCGATCATGAGGATGAGTTCATTATCGATACTCGTGATCACTGGGGCGATCCACCACGCTTGGCATTTCCCATGAATCACCAATCCTGCTAAGAAGAAACCTACAAGAAGAGGCGTTTTCATCTGCACACGGTTCTGGTGGTGAGAAGTTGCCTGCGTGAAACCGAGGAAGAAAAGGAAGCCGCCGAGGAAGAGCGGTGGAAAGTGCAGAGTTAACACTGTCCAAGCAAGGAAGCCGAGGTGTGTGAGCACAATCCATAAGGGTACGGGATCTTCACGATCAATCCAGCTGAGTGACTTACCATCCGTAGCAGCTGGCTTCAGATCGGCAAATTGTTTTCTGAAGTAGGCGAAGTAAAGAGTGTTAGCAATCAAGATACCGATGATAGCTTTCCAACCATAGTTGGTCATCATAAAGCCTACCCCCCAATTCCACGGCTCCGCTACCATGAGG
Organism: Akkermansiaceae bacterium; assembly: GCA_023301335.1. Taxonomy (GTDB): domain Bacteria; phylum Verrucomicrobiota; class Verrucomicrobiia; order Verrucomicrobiales; family Akkermansiaceae; genus Rubritalea. Next base: position 13,693 of record JALZVA010000051.1, on the reverse strand, counting down.
ACAGGAGGAGCAGCAAAGTGAGTGAGTGTCCCGCCTACGGAGATGTTTACAAATAACAGACCGAGTGTAGCGTAAGCGAAGAGTAAATTTGGCTTTTTATCGTAAAACTTCTTAGAAAGTAAAATCGCTCCAATTGTAATAGCAGCTGGCTCGGTGATGAATGAACCGAGAATCGGTGCGATCGTGAGCACGGAGATCCACCAGCCTGCAGCACCGCCGCCGAGAAGGTTAGCAACCTTACCAATCATCTTCTCTGAGAAAATGATCACCGGTCGTGTCGCTGCTATCGCCATCACGATGATAACGAATAAAGGCTCAGTGAAGTTCACATCTTTTCCAAGATAAAGCTCAAGTTGAGTAAAGCCTGCACCGAGGCCGTCACCTTGAATCCCAAAGAACCAGAGCACGGCACCTGCAAGAGCAATTACCCAAATCCCAAAGATTGCTTCGACTTCTCCGAGAAAGTGGCATGCATGTGCACAAAAGGAAACGTCATCTTCGGCATCGCACTGAGGCTTTGCACAGGCGGTTCTGCCTTGTTCTTTAATCTTCTGGTTATGCTTATCTTGGATCTTATGGGACATCTCCATGAAGATACCAGCGAGGAATGTATGAAGGATGGCACAGACAAAAATAATCGTGGCGGCGATGTTAAACCCACCTTGTTGAAAGGCTCTGTATTTGATTATTTCGAGTAGGCCTTTTGTCTCTCCGTTTTCGTCTACAGGGTCGTCATATTTCTGGAGAGGGACTGGAAAAATAGCGTATTGCTTAGATTTGAGGCCTTCGACCTCGATAGGGCCAGACGTTTCCCCAGATTTCTCTTTAGATTCTTTCTTTGGAATATAAGAAGGTTCTGCTGAAGCTGCCGTTGCTGTGAAGTTGAAGCCTGCGAAGGCGAGAAGTGAAAAAATGAGAATGTGTGCTGTTTTCATGATTTAGTGCGAGACAGATTTATAGGGGCTAACTAAAGCGAGTCAACCTTGATTGGATGGTATAAAGCCCTTTTTTTGAGTCATTATAAATTTAGAGAAGAAAAATAATTTGCGTAAACTATCTGCTATGTTATTTTTTTAGCTACGAAACCACCCCTATAAACATATAGCGAATACTTGTGATGCAAAAAATGACCATAAAACTTCAAGAAGCACTGCATGCTGCCCAGCAGTTTGCGATGCAATCCTCCCATCCTGAACTCAAGGGAAAGCATATATGCTATGAACTACTTCGCCAAGAAGGGGGAATCACTGTGCCTATTTTGGAGCACGCTCAGGTGGATCTTAAAAGGTTGAAGACGAAGCTGGTGCTGGCACTAGATGAGGAGACAAAAGTTTCAGGTGCGTCTAGTAAACCAGGTGTCAGCTACGGGTTACAGGCGACCTTGAATGAAGCGGAAGTATTGATGCGTAAGATGGGGGATGAATTTCTCAGCGTGGAGCACTTTCTGCTAGGGTCAATCCAGTCGAAGTCACCTTTGGGACAACTTTTTGAAGAGGTAGGCTTAGATTTTGAAAAGCTTGAGTCCGCTCTTTCGCAAGTGCGCGGAAATCAAAAGATCACCGATGAAGACCCTGAGGGGAAATACCAAACCTTGGAAAAATACGGAACCGACCTCACCGCACGCGCAAGGGGAGGAAAGATCGACCCCGTGATCGGACGCGATGATGAAATCCGCCGAGTGATGCAGGTCCTTTCTAGAAGGACAAAGAATAATCCTGTACTGATCGGTGAACCTGGAGTGGGTAAGACCGCGATTGTGGAAGGACTAGCGAGACGGATCATTAGTGGAGATGTACCAGATAGCATGAAGGGCAAACGTCTCGTTTCGTTAGATATCGGAAGTATGATTGCTGGGGCAAAATTCCGAGGGGAGTTCGAGGAGCGTCTAAAAGCATTTCTTAAAGAGGTGACTGAGTCTAACGGGGAAATCATCCTCTTTATTGATGAGCTTCACACAATCGTCGGCGCGGGAGCATCCGAAGGTGCGATGGATGCCTCTAACCTACTAAAACCACAGCTCGCTCGCGGAGAGCTTCACACGATCGGGGCGACGACCTTGGATGAATATCGGAAATACATCGAAAAAGACGCAGCCCTAGAGAGGCGATTCCAACCCGTTAATGTTGGAGAGCCTAGTGCTGAGGATACGATTGCGATCCTACGTGGATTAAAGGAACGCTACGAAGTGCATCATGGAGTGAGAATCACGGATAGTGCACTGGTGGCAGCAGCGACACTGAGTGATCGCTATATCACAGCTCGCTTCTTGCCAGATAAGGCGGTTGATTTGGTCGATGAAGCAGCTTCACGCCTCAAGATAGAGCTAGATTCAGTGCCTACTGAGATCGACACGATAGAGCGTCAAGTGATGCAGCTAGAGATGGAACGTCAGGCATTGAAGAAAGAAAAAGATAAGGCCTCCGCAGAGCGTCTCAGTAAGGTGTTAGAAGAAATGGCGAACCTCAAGGAAACCTCTTCAGGCTTAATGGCGCAGTGGCAGCGTGAAAAAGAAATAATCGATGTGGTGCGTGAGAATCAAGAGCAGTTAGAAGCTCTGAAAGGCGAAGCTGAGCAAGCGCAGCGGACAGGTAATCTAGGGAAGGCCTCGGAGCTTACCTATGGGCAAATTCCGGATGCTCAAGCAGCTCTTGAGGCAGCTCAGTTAGAGTTGACGAGCCTTCAATCCGGTGAACGTATTCTAAAAGAGGAAGTCTCTGAGGCTGATATTGCAAAGGTGGTAGCCACTTGGACCGGCATTCCTGTAGATCGACTTCAGGAAGGAGAGCGTGCTAAACTGGTGAAGATGGAGATGCGCCTGCAAAAGCGTGTGATCGGACAAAAAGAAGCGATCGATGCAGTCTCTAACGCGGTGAGGAGAGCGCGAGCTGGATTACAGGACGAGGATAGGCCGATTGGCTCCTTCCTTTTCCTTGGGCCGACAGGAGTAGGAAAGACAGAGTTATCTAAGGCTTTAGCTGAGTTTTTGTTCGATGATGATTCAGCGATGGTCAGGCTCGACATGTCTGAGTATATGGAAAAGCACTCGGTCTCACGTCTGATCGGAGCCCCTCCTGGCTATGTAGGCTACGATGAGGGTGGGCAGCTATCTGAGCATGTGCGGCGAATGCCTTATTCAGTAGTGCTCTTTGATGAGGTGGAAAAAGCCCACCCAGATGTGTTTAATGTCTTACTTCAAGTGCTAGATGATGGGCGGATCACCGACGGACAAGGCAGAACCGTAGATTTTAGAAACACCGTGTTGATTATGACATCGAACATAGGAAGCCAGTTCATTCTCGATGAGGAGAATGCGCAGCAGCGTGAGGCGAAAGTCAGTGAGGCTCTTAAAGGGCATTTTCGCCCCGAGTTTTTAAACCGCATTGATGAAACGATTATTTTTGATCGATTGGGTAGAAGTGAACTCACTTCGATTATCCAGATCCAACTAGATAAAGTAGTGAAGCGCTTAGAGAAACAAGGATTGACGATTGATCTTTCTTCGGAAGTTGTCGAAATGATTGCTGAGAAAGGCTACGACCCCGTTTACGGAGCACGCCCTCTGAAGCGCGCGGTGCAGAAATACCTTCTCGATCCACTTTCCCTAGGCGTATTAGAAGGGAAGTATGAGGAAGGAGCGATGATTCGGGCTAGTATTACTCCTGAGGGAACCATCGTATTTGACTAAGGTTCTTTCCTCTCAGTTGGACTATTAGACTTGTGATCTAAGATGTGTGCTACTTAATAAGAGTTATGAACTTTCGTGCAAAAGCCCTTTTTTTTAGCTTATCCTTCATATTGCATAGTGGGTATGCTGAAACCAGACCGAATATTCTATTCATTTTTTTAGATGACTTTGGATGGAAGGACACCTCTTATATGGGGTCTGACTTTTATGAGACTCCACACATAGATAAGCTTGCAAAAGGTGGTATGATATTTACGCATGCCTATTCAGCCTCTGCAAACTGTGCACCAGCAAGGGCTAGTTTACTCAGTGGACAATATAGCCCAAGACATGAAGTCTTTAATGTAGGAACTGGGCCAAGGGGAAAGAGCGCGTATCGAAAACTCGAGCACATTGCTGGAGTAGATACGCTGCGTAAGGATATTGTGACGTGGGCAAGTTGCTTACAGAAAGAGGGCTACACGACCGCTTCCATAGGAAAGTGGCACCTAAGTGATACTCCAGAACCTTTTGGGTTTAAAATCAATGTGGCGGGGACACATTCAGGAAATCCTTCTCAAGGATACTACCCACCACACCCTAATGTTCCAAACTTAGGAAAGGTATCTAAAAATGAATATCTAACAGACACCTTAAATCAACGTGCTTGTTCATTTATTAAAACACATAAAAAAGCCCCGTGGATGCTCTACCTCACACACTTTGCTGTGCATACCCCGATTCAAGCGAAGAAAGAACTAATAGCTAAATACAAGCAGAAGACACCAGGGAAACTACATAAGAATGTGGATATGGCAACCATGGTACAAGCTGTTGATGATGGAGTAGGGGAGCTGGTGAAGACACTCGAAGCTACAGGGCAGAGAGAGAATACTGTGATTTTATTCTTTGCTGATAATGGAGGCTACGGCCCCGCAACAAGTATGAAACCCCTGAAAGGCTATAAGGGAACATACTATGAAGGAGGGATTCGTGTACCATTTTTTGTAAATTGGCCGGGGCAAGTGAAAGCTGAAGTAGTGAATGAGACACCTATTATTGGCGTGGATTTATATCCTACTATTTGTTCCATAGCACAGGCACCTTTACCAGAGGGTCAGCCACTTGATGGGAAAGACCTGGTTCCTGTGTTTAAGCAGTCAGCCAATCTTTCGGAATGGCAATCACGCCCACTATTCTGGCACTTTCCCGCATATTTACAGAATTATGCGACGAATACCTCTCAGCGTGACCCTCTTTTTAGAGCTCGACCATGCTCTGCCGTGAGAAAAGGTGACTGGAAGTTATTAGAGTATTTTGAGAATAACGAATTCGAGTTATTTAATCTAAAAGAAGACATAGGGGAGACAAAGAATCTAGCCATGGAGAGGCCTGAGAAACTTACCGAAATGCAAGAAGTGTTGAGCCAATGGAGGTCTAAGCTAAAGGCACCTGTCCCAACGGAACTGAATCCAGCATATGATCCAGAATTAGAGGCTCAAGCACGTGAGAATGGAGACGTAAATAGAGGCAAAAAGAAGTGAGATAGAGTAACTGAGCAAAAGGAGGAGGGCTGAGTCTTTTTAACCAAAAGCGGAAACGTATTTGCATATCCTATTAATTAGGATAGCTTCGTGAAAATTTGAAAGAGCATAGAATTATGGATTACGGAAAAGAATCATTGGCAGCACATGAAGCCTTAGGTGGAAAAATTGAAATTTCCTCAAAAATGAAGATCGAAACGACCGATGATCTCTCCATTGCTTATACGCCAGGGGTCGCAGCTCCTTGTTTAGCCATTGCTGAGGATAAAGAAAAGGCACGCACACTTACGATAAAAAAGAATACCGTAGCGGTCATATCTGATGGCTCAGCAGTATTGGGCTTAGGGAATATAGGCCCTGAGGCAGCACTCCCTGTCATGGAAGGAAAATGCCTCCTATTTAAAGAGTATGCTGATGTGGATGCCTTCCCGCTCTGTTTAGACACCCAAGACACTGAAGAGATTATTGAGACCGTGCGTCGTGTTGCACCTGTCTTTGGAGGGGTAAACCTCGAAGACATCAGTGCTCCACGTTGCTTCGAGATCGAAAGTCGCCTCCAAGATCTAGGCATCCCAGTCTTTCATGATGACCAGCACGGAACCGCAATCGTACTTCTCGCCGCACTCATCAATAGCTGCCGAGTAACAGGAAGGAAACTTGCCGATTTAAAAGTAGTCATTAATGGGAGTGGATCAGCAGGTATTGCGATCGCGAAGTTACTCCGCTGCGTTGGACAAGATGAAAATATATGCGAGCCCTGCGGAGAGGTGATTCTCTGTGATAGAAAAGGAGCGATACACGCAGGGCGTGAGGATCTTAATGAAACGAAGGTAGCAACCTTAGCCTTCAGTAACCCAAGAGGACTGAGTGGAACAGTTCAGGAAGTCCTCGTCGGGGCAGATGTCTTTATCGGAGTTAGCTCTGGAAATATCTTAGACCAGGCAAATATCGAGAGCATGGCTGACTCCGCCATCGTATTTGCGATGGCGAACCCAGATCCTGAAATTTGCCCGCATGAAGCAAAGGCTGGTGGAGCTGCCGTCGTGGGGACAGGGAGGAGTGACTTCTCGAACCAAGTGAATAATGTCTTAGCCTTCCCCGGAATTTTCAGAGGTGCACTAGATGTGGGAGCCAAGGCGATCACACCGAAGATGAAAGTTGCTGCAGCCTACGCTCTCGCTAACGCTGTAGAGAACCCTACTAAGGATAAAGTGATTCCGTCACCACTGGAGCGCGATGTAGCAGATAAAGTCGCTACTGCGATTAAAGAAAGCTACGTCGAATAAAAAGAGGGGTATTACTTTTTTTGAAGAACGGAGTCAGGCTCCTTAGTGACGCGACGGAGCTGAATCGTTTCTGTTGAGCCCTCAATAGTTGAAATCAGCTTGTTGAGGGGCTTGAGCATAGATTCTGTAAACTCTTTATTAGGGTTGGATGAGATCTCTTTCTTTAACTGCTTTAGCTCTGGTAAGATAGGTTTCGCCGCTGCGCCATAGATTTTAAGCACGTTAATACAGTTGATAATACGAGCCTTTCTGCCCCATTTATCCAGTTGTAAAAGCTTTACGGAAAGTTGAAGACCTTCTTCCACCTGATGCTTAGCAAGTAGTTTAATGCCACTGATACGGATCTTATCAGAGAACATGATACCGCTTGGACTGGGTGTTTCTATCGCTTCTAAAATAGCAGGAAAGAGAGGTTGTAATTCTTCAAAACTAAGATTGTTAAAGACTGAGGCAGCGGTATTACGTGTGAGCCCGTCTGGATTGACGAGTAATTGTTTCACCATTTTGTAGAGTGTCTCACGGTCAATGTCATTGATAGACTTAGCGAACAAACTTGATCTACCTGGTGACCTTTTAGAATTAAATAAACCATGTGCGATGAAGCGCTGCGTGAGCTGTAAGGGATCATTTTCATCTCTTTGCATAACGAGTTGAAGTAAGTCAGGAACTGCGTCAGAGGCGGCAGGGCCAATGCTAATGAGGGCTACAGCAGCCTCTATGCGGAGCCACGTATCTTCTGATTTAAGTAGCTTTTGCAGTTGAGGAACAGCCTTTTCAGAGAGTCCTTGGAGTGCTGCCAAGCCTTTGCACGCCCCATAGGCAGTATAGAGGCGGTCATGGCGAAGCATCCGGATAAGTTCAGGAATAGCCTTCTTACGGTCAGGTTTAGTCGCTAAGGCTTCTGCGGCACGTTCACGGACGGCGGGGGACCAACTATGAAGATACTGGACGAGTTCTTTTGTGCTGAAGGCCTGGTAATACTTCACCCCTTTATCCCAGTTCGTGTATCCCTCACCTGCTGTAATGACCATATTAAGTTGGCTTGGGCTAAACTCATGCTTACTCTTTGTCCCTTTTCCTGTGATGTAAGTGTTCTTTAGCGGGAGGGCATAGCTGAGCATGAAGGCACCCGTACAGTCCCAGCCTAGATACGAATGCTCACCACCAGAGGCACCCGCTTTTCCTTGATAGGGGAAGCTCCCATCCCATGCGCGATTCATATCGTAGAACCAGCGCTGAGGACGGAGAAAGGCAGTGGTAGCACTCTGCCCAGCACGTTGAGCTGCAAGAGGACCCCAAAGAATACTAAAGTAGTTCCCTGTGTGCCCATTTTCCCGTTCTTTATAAGAAGCGACACTCATAGCGGTGAAGAATTGACTTTCACGAGGCTTGTCTTGCAGATCAAAGATCAATGCAGCCATAGAATTTTTCCCATTGTCATCATGGGAGACACCTCTCGGAAAATGATCGCCATAAGGGATTGCTCCTTTCCCGCTGTAGAAGCCAAAAAACTTGTTAGCCTTCTCGATAGCTTGGGTGATTTCAGTATTATGCACACCACATTTTTCACTAAGTACTAAAGAAAGATGGCAGATTAAACCTGCTGAGTTAAGTGCTCCATAGCCCATTAGTGAGCCGTGTAGCTTTCCATCATTCTTATCGGGCCACGCCATCGTATGCCCCCAAGATCCGATGAAGCTTTGTCCCTTTGCGACGCTACTGGCATATGCCTCTATCGCTGGGAGCACTTTCTTGTCTTGTGTATAAAGATAATATTCACATAAGAATAAATTAATATATCCCCAACCCCAAGAAGCCAAGCCAGTGGTAGATGTCATTTTAAAGGTGAGATCTTGAGGCGCAAATCCGTGAGCGTATTCAGCGACTAAATCCGAGTATGCGGGATCTCCTGAAGAGAGCAGAGCTAGAGCGTCGATCGCTGCTGTAATCTCTCTTTTAGTATATGTGATTTTTTCTCGTTTGAAATTCCAGCTAGATTGACGCATCCTAGGGAGCTGAGTTTTGAGTCGTTGAGCGATATGCTCACACCCCTCGGAGAGGATGATTTGAGACTTTTTACAGTTAAAGGGTGCGGTATCGCTATACTCTCCTAAAGCAGGAATCTGAATAGTAAGGGTTTTGGTTTCTCCTTTACGCCAACATGTTAGGAGAAGCTTTCCTGAACCTGCTTCCGCTTTTGAAATAGCTTTCCCAAAGGCATGTCTAGCATCTCCTTCGAAGAGTTCACCCTCTAAACCTAAGATTACATCCCCAATAACTAGAACTCCGTCTGCTGGAGAGTCTTTTTGCACGGCGGTTACATAGATTTGGCGAGCATGGCTTGTTTCAGTCTTCCAGCCCCACATTCCTCCCCTTGCTCCCGTAGGGCCCAGGTTCCAGTCGTGGTAAGTATTCTCATACTTCGCCTTCGTGTAATCAATTACGGCTGGAGGTTGTTTTGCTGACACCTGACCGTAGAGATGAAAAGAGGAAGCAAGGAAAAGAGAAAAGGGAAAAATAAATGGCTTGGATAGAATCATATACAGTCAATAAAGGAATAAGAAATAGGCTGAATGATCTGTAAAATTGAGCAATAAAAAATGAATAAATATAAAACTATAGGTCGTGTAAGGTGGGTGGATTCAAATAAACAAAGAGAAAGTAGTCAAAAACATCATGAGATTTCACCTTACTACTTCCCTTTGAATAAAAGAAGCTGGATTGTAAGTTGTTCATCTAAACTCTTAACACAATTTACTTGCGATAGCGTGGTTTGAGATTTAGTTTCAAGGCATGAAGAAACTCATGCTTGTTTTTAGTTTTTTAGTCTTCCCAATGTCTTTAATGGGGAAGACGAAGGTGGTGTCACTCCATCCAATCATCACGGATATTGCTAAGAAAATTGGGGGTGAGCAGATAGAGGTGGTAGATCTTTTAGGAAGTTCGGCGAATGTGCATAGCTTTAGCCCGACTCCTAGTGCGTTGAAAAAAGCGACGGGTGCGGAGCTTTATCTTGCGGCTGGGAAAGGACTGGAAAGTTACTTGCCGAAGTTGGAGGAGATGGTTGGAAAGTCTAAGGTGATCGAGGTGGGAAATAGCGTTACATCAATTGTGATAAAGGATGAGAGTTTCACCTGACAGAGTTGACCTGGACATTCTGTAGGATCAGTTGATCCTCACTGGTGGCATAGCATTGATAATATTCAAAAAGCGGCAAAAGAGATCACTAAGGAGTTCTCTAAGTTAGATAACGCAAATGAAAAAACCTATAAGAAAAATCTATCAATGTACCGTAAGGAGCTAGATGTTCTTGAAAATTGGGTGAAGAACGAGCTCTCTAAGGTACCAAAACAACAACGTTACTTGGTGACATCCCACGCCGCGTTTATGTATTTTTGTGAAGAGTACCGTTTTAATGCAGTGCCTATTCAGGGGATTAATGCGGAGCATGATGTTTCAGTAAAGCATCTTGCCCAAACGAATAAAATTATCTCAGAGAAAGGGATTAAGGCTATTTTTTCAGAGTCTGGAAACAATCCTAAGGAACTACAAACTGTCGCTAAAGCTACAGGGGCTAAGGTAGGTGGATCACTTTATGCAGATGGAGCAAGCTCGGTAGAGAAGATGTTTAAGCATAATGTCAGCACGATTGTGGCAGGCTTGGGAGAATAGCTTGCTATATGTTATTCCTGCTGAGAGTCGATTTTATCTAGCTGTAAATGATGTGCCTTTTTAAGGCTCTCAGAACTGTGACTAATTTTTTTTCCGTCATTGCGGCCAGTCCAGAGGACACTTGATAGTGCTGGTGAGACAGAGACTCCCCAGGCATCTTCTCGGTTCTCTGAAGTGCTGAAAACACGTAGCGGATGATCGGGCTGAGTGAGCATATCTAATACGGATATGACGTTATGGGAGGCGACAAGTTCGTCTTTTTTCTCAGGTGCTGTGTATATTTCTGTTCCTTTAGCATCGGTGATAGACTTGATGATGTAGGTGTGTGGCAGGTGGCCTTGGTTAGCAAAAATACTGTAGGCAGTAGCGAGCTTAAGAGGAGAGGAACGGAGGTCTCCTTGGTAAAGGTTAATGCTTTCCTCTGGGTTATCGTTTAGGCCGAGGAGTTTGATAAAACGGGCAATTCTATCAGTGCCGATCTGCCGCCCAGAAGCAAGAGGGTCGTCAATAATGGGGACTTCGTTATAGTGCACAGTGGCAAGATAGAGCAGTGGGTTAAAGGCTGCTGATATTTTCCGCTTTGAGTCGAGTGCGATATTCCATTGAAATTTTGACACGTCACGACCTCCATTGATAGCACGGATGGCGCCAGTCTGAGAGTCGAGGATTACCCCAGCGGACTGCAGCGCGTTTTCTTGAAAGATATCGGCTTTCCCTGCCCAGGTGTCGAGGGTGGTGACGAGCTGAGGGTCAATCGTGGTGTGAATGGTGAAGCCTCCTGTGTCTAACTGCGCAGGAGTGAGGATTTCTTTAAGGTGCCTACGTACCAATTGTAGTGTGTAACTGCTGTGTTTTGATGCGGACTGTTTTTTTTCAAAACGGATAGGTTTCTTGAGAATAATTTCCCCTTGGTCTTTGGTCAGAGAGCCACTGGTAATCATTCGTTGAATTACTTGGTTGCGCTGCTCTAAGGCTTTATCAGGATTTTTGAAGGGGTTGAAGAGTTCAGGTCCACGGATGATTCCTACGAGGAGTGCTGACTCCCCCTCGTGGAGTGCCGAGGTGGGTTTGCCAAAGTAGGTGATCGAGGCTTCCTCAATACCGTAGCAGCCTGCGCCAAAGTAGATGCGGTTTAAATAGTGTGTGAGAATTTCTGTTTTCTCATAGTTTATTTCTAGGCGGTAGGTGAGGGCTATTTCTAAGAGTTTACGATGAATGGTTTTTTTACGATTGTCGTAAGTGTTTTTAATCAGCTGCATGCTTAAGGTTGAGCCCCCTTGTAGATATTTGCCAGCGAAGGCGTTTTTAACCGCAGCTCTTGCAAGGCCTGTTAGTTTTACCCCTGAGTGGGTTTCAAAGTCTTCGTCCTCGCGAGCGAATAAGGCGTGCTTTAGGTGATTGGGGATTTCATCGTAAGTGATCAGCCTTCTTTTATTTCCTTTGAGGTTGGCATAGTGTTCTCCGTTCTTGTCTAACACGACTGTGCGGGAGGGTAGGTTGGCCACCTCTGCCATATCATAGCCTTTGGCTAGATAGGAATAGTAAGCCGCTACTAAGAGAAGGAGGATTAAGCTGGCTAGGCTAAGTTTAAAACAAATTTTAAGCGGGAGATCGAGCCAGACAGGAAGCCACGAAGGGAGTTTATTCCTACGATTTGCTCTGTTATTTTTTTTAAAAATCATAGGGTTTGTTTTATCTCACTGGGACTGCTCGCGGATACATTGGGTATCCTAGATTTTTAGCAGAGTTCATGATCTTTGCCCAAATAGGGAGGGCAAGGGTGCTACCGGAGCCATCTTTGACAATACTTTTGGGGGTGTCTAGTCCTACCCAAACTGCACAAGAAAGCGACTCTGTATAGCCTGTAAACCAAGCGTCTTTAGTTTCATTACTCGTCCCAGTTTTTCCTCCACAGGGATCTCTGAAGTTAAGGCGTCCTTGGAGGGCTTTGGCTGTGCCGCTTTTGGTGACTTGTTCTAATGCTGTGCACACTTTCTGGGTAGATGCTCTATTGGCTGCCTTGTAGGGAATGAGCCCTGATTCGTACACTAAATTTCCATTCTGATCTCTAATCTCTCTAATGATAAAAGGTCGGAAGCGTTCTCCTCTGTTAGGAAAGATGGTGAATGCTGAGGCCACTTCCAAGGGCGTGGCACAGCCGGTTCCAAGAAAGAAGCTAGAGTCATCGACATCATAATGACGGTAGCCTGCCACCCTTAAGGTCTCAGAGACATGTTCCTTGGTTGCGTAAATTCCTGCGTGTACTGCGGCACAGTTACGAGACTCAGCAATGGCTTTATTCACAGAAACGTTACGATAATACTTTCCATCAAAGTTACTTGGCCAGCCATTGATAGGGGTGTCTTGAATAGAATTGGAAAGCCCTTGGTCAAAGGCGGAGAGATAGACGAAAGGTTTTACGATCGATCCAATTTGTTTACGCTTATAAGGATCATCTGTAGCTCTATTGAGTGAGGATTCCTTTGCATTCCTTCCGCCGATGAGCGTTTTGATCTCTCCTGTGCGGTTTTCCACACAGACCAGAGCGGCTTGGAGATAGCGTGGGTCTTTGCGTGCCTGTTCGGCTTGGATATTCCATTGGCTTCTTGTCTGATGTGCGTAGCCTGGTTTTGCCTCAATGCTTCTTAGATGACTTTCTAAGTGAAGTTGTGCGGCGTTTTGGAGTTTATGATCGATAGTTGTGTAAACCTTAAGGTTTCCCATCTTGAGGTTTTTGGTTTCTAAGATTTTAGCGAGGTCTTTATGAATCACGTCCATGACATAGGTGTCCTTGATAACCCGGCGGTGGGGTGGGGTGATATGGAGTTTTTCAGCTTTTGTTTGAGTCGCTAATGCCTCCGTGATGAAGCCAGAGGAGACCATGCGATCAAGCGCACGATCTCGCTCGCGAGTGGCTCGGTCGATATTTTTAAAAGGAGTGAAAAGGTTGGGCCCTCGGATAATTCCTGCAAGCATGGCTGCTTCTGATAGATTAATATCCTTCGCAGATTTTTCAAAATAAGCACGTGAAGCTGCCTCAACACCATGCATCGAGTGGCCAAAGAAAATACGATTCATGTAGTGCTCAAGGATTTGATCTTTATCAAAATTTTGCTCAATCCTGAAAGCCACGGCTATTTCTAAGAGTTTTCTGTCTGGGCCTTCTCCTAGGGGGAAAGAGTTACGCGCTAACTGCATACTGATGGTGGATGCTCCTGAGACTTTTTTATACTTGAGGTAATAGACTGGGATCTTAAGTAAACCCCAAAAGTCCACACCGCAGTGGTCTCGGAAATGTTCATCCTCTTGAGCTAGTAGAGCATTCACAAAATACGGAGAGACCTCATCGTATTGGACGACATAGCGGTTGTCCCCATGTAGTCGCCCTAGCTCAGTTTCGCCATCGCTAGCATAGACTAGCGTTCTTGCTGGCATCTTGGAGACATGATCAATCTCATAGATAAGATAAGCTCTAGGGATATAAATGAGACAGAAAAGAAAACAGCAAAACGCTAGAGAAAAGAGCG
>JALZVA010000050.1 GCA_023301335.1 Akkermansiaceae bacterium | reverse complement strand
TTTATGAAAAAGCATTTACGGAGGTGAGTGACGCAGAGTCTTCTAATGATTTAAAAAATGCAGTACATTGTCTGTATAAACTAGCTGATTACAGTGGACTTGAACGCTTTCTTAAGTTGCTGGAGGAGAAGCACGGGGAGAATTGGCAGGTGCTCTTAGAGGCGGGGGACATGCTGAAAAATGCCAATCATAACGGTGTGATCATTGATAACGTGTATCAGCGCGGCACTAGATGGAGGCAAGGAGCGATCCATGCAAATTCACTTGAGCGCGATAGGGCCATAGCTCTCAAGCTGTATTGGAAAGCATATCAGAAAGCTCCTGAAGGCTCTAAAGTAAATGCCTTGGCGAAATTTGAAACGTATCTTTTTCGGCAGAGGTTCCAACACAGTTTCTACAGTTTAACAGATTTGACAATACTTCCTGAAGTTGAGGAAGGTTATAATCACCATTACGGAGCAGGACAAGGGCGTGTTCCTGTGGGTGAGGACGGAGAAACTCTCTTCATTCACATGCCAGAGAGTTATGAAGCGGCACGCAATGATGGTGAGCGTTGGCGCTGGGTGGTTTCTGAAATTCGGCGCTTAGGAACTGGTAAGAATTACGGGAAAGCCGATTGGGCAGATTTCATGCACAGCTTTTATGGTGTTCGAACCTTAAACACATTTGCTTGGTGGAGAAGCTATCGGGAGCCAGAGAACCAAAAAGGGGAAAAGGAAGCAATCCTTGTTCTAGATACACTCAGTGATGAGGAAACGCTCTGCCGAGCAGGCACGGGAGTGAAACGTATCAAGCTGAAAGACGAATTTAATTTCGTGAAAATCTACCGTGATTTGTATGAAAATAGCAGCCCCACAGCAGGAGATCAACTTGTAGAGATCTACCTAGATCGCAGGCAATACAAAAAAGCCGCAGAGCTGATAGCTGATGTTATCGAAAAGCATGGCGAAGGGGAAAAGAAGATCAGAAGAAAAAAACAGAACCAAATCATAGGTGACTGGGGAAGCTTTGTTGAGGGTAAAAGCCATTTCTTAAAAGGCGAAGAAATGGATGTGGAACTCAAATTTAGAAATGCCAAAGCAGTGAAAATCTCCCTTTTTGAAATCGATTTTAAAGGCGTTACTGATGATTTATGGAATTACTGGAGATCGAACCCTACGCAATTAGATTATGACAGAAGAGGGTTTGGGTATAATTTTTCAGATGCCTTGTTAAACGGGAGGTATAATGGCTTTATTGGAGATGAAATATATACGCATAAAGCAGAGCTTTCTCCCAGAGCTGGTCACCTCGATACGTTGGTGAATCTCTCTATTCCTAAACAGCAGAAGACCGGCGGGTATTTACTCAGAGGGGAAGTAGGGGAAGGAGATGATACGAAAGTATTTTACAAACTCGTATGGGTAGATGGGATTAAAGTGGTTTCCACCGGCGTGCATAATGGCACCTTATACTATGTGACCGATGCTGAAACGGGGAAGCCCTTAGCTGGAGCGACTATTCAGATGAGAGGGTTTTACCAAGAGCATCTAAAGCAGAAAGATCCTTCAGGGCGTCGGCACGATATCAAAACAAAAGAGTTAGCGTATGAGACTAATGAACAGGGATGTGTGATCGTTTCTAATAAGAATAGAAATTATCAGTGGATGCTAACAGCTAAGCATGAAGAAAATTTGGCATGGATGAGTAATCAATACATAAGATCAGGGTATTATTGGAACGACCTAAAGCGCTCAGGGTCTGCATTTGGGATAACTAGTCAACCGGTCTATCGTCCAGGATCTAAGCTAGAAGGGAAAGCCTGGCTAAGAGAAACAGATTATACTAAAGATGAAGCAGTTTCCGTTTTTGCAAATCGTTCATTACAAATTGATGTGACAGACGCAACTGGGAAGAAACTAGGCGAATCATTCAATGCCACAGCGGACGCCTACGGAGGAGTGAACTACGCTATCGACATCCCAGAGGACGCGACGCTCGGGACATACTATGTAAGAGTAGGGAGTTACGGAGCAGGGACTTTCCGTGTGGAAAAGTATAAAAAACCAGAGTTTGAAGTGAGTGTGAATGCTCCCACCGAACCAGTCCTTTTAGGTGAGAATATTGAAGCGATCGTGAGGGCGAAATATTACCACGGCGCTCCCGTGACTGAGGCAAAAGTAAAAGTTAAAATTTTAAGGCATAGCCATAATGCACGTTGGTTCCCTTCATTCCGCTGGGATTGGCTCTATGGAAACGGTTATGGATGGTTAGATATAGACCGCCCATGGTCACCGTGGATGGGAAGGTGGAACTGTAAGTGCCCATACCCTATTTGGTATCAGAGCTATGAACGTCCAGAGCTTGTTTCTGAAAAAATTCTAGAGCTTCAGCCAGACGGAACGGTAAAGGTGAAGATTGATACCTCCCTTGCGAAGCTCATTCATAGTGATAAAGATCACCGTTACGAAATCTCTGCTGAAGTGACAGATGCATCACGCCGCACTATTTTTGCAAAAGGCTCAGTGATCGCTGCAAGAAAGCCATTCCAAGTGACCACCTGGCTCAACCGAGGCTATGCTTCCGTGGGTGAGGAGGTAACCGTTAATACAACCGCAAGAACTTTATCGGGAAAAAGGGTGAAGGGAAAAGGGCATTTCATCTTAACGCGCGTGACATTAGGGGATGACGGAAAATTCAAGGAACAGGAAGTAAAACGCTGGGAGCTAAAGGAAGATACTGAAACTTTTGAGAAGCTAAGCTTTAGTTGTGAAAAACCAGGACAGTATAGCATCGTAAGTGAGGTGACCGATGCCAAAGGACGGACAGAGAAAGGAGGCGTGCTATTTGAAGTAAGAGGTAAAGAGGGGAAAGCCGCTGGAGTGACATATAACCACTTAGAGCTGATCATTGATAAAAGAGAATACGCTTCTAATGATGTGGTGAAGCTGCTCGTCAACACGAAGCAGAAGGAAAGTCATGTGCTACTATTCATCCGCCACACGAAGGAGATGAAGCTTGTAAAAATTGACGATTATTCCGCAACGGTAGAGATCCCTTTAAACAGAAAGGACATCCCTAACATCGCTGTGCAGGCTCTAACCATCAGCGAGGGAAGCATACACCGAGCAATAAGAGAGATTATTATCCCACCAGTGGAGAAAACTTTAAATGTAGAAGTTCTAACAGATTCTGAAAAGTATAGACCTCAAGATAAAGGATCGGTGAAAGTGCGTGTAACAGATCACCTTGGTGAACCTGTCGGCGGCTCAGCGGTCGTGGCAATCTATGATAAATCCTTAGAGTATATCTCAGGAGGGTCAAATGTCGGAGAGATTAAACCTTTCTTCTGGAAAAAGCGGTATTTACGACGCATGCACTGGGTTGAATCTATCCTGTGGTTAGGAGGCCCAGTGGTGAAGAAAAATCATCCATGGATGCAGAGTCTCGGTATATTTGGAAGCAGTCTTGCTCGTGATGAAGATTTTAAGATATTAGAGAAGGGGAAAAAGCGTGATAACGGAGAATTTAAATCGAAAATCGGGGAAAATATTTTTAGGAAAGATTCAAAAGATGGAGTTGGAGCGCTTTTTGCTGACGAATCTTCCGCCCTTGCTGAAATATCAGATAACGAGGGTGCGGCCTCGTTATCTGATATCCAGGTGCGCAAAGATTTTGCAGATTTAGCAAAGTGGGTTGGCACGCTGGAGTTGGATGAGAATGGAGAAGCTAGTATTCCTGTCGAGTTTCCTGATAACCTCACCACGTGGAAGATTAAAACTTGGACGATGTCCCACGGCACACGCGTAGGTGAGGGAAGCACAGAAGTGATCACGAGTAAGGATCTTATCATTCGCCTACAGGCTCCACGATTTTTCGTAGAAAAAGACGAGGTGACACTCAGTGCGGTGGTGCATAACTATCATGATACAGCACAGGATGCAGAGGTCAGTATCGAGCTGGAAGGAGACCATCTAACACTTCTTACAGAAAATAAAAAATCCATTCAGCTGAAAGAAAAAAATGGAGAAGAGAGAGTTGACTGGACAGTGAAAGTCTCAGGGGAGGGAGAGGTCGTAGTGCGCATGAAGGTGCTGACCGCAAAAGATGGAGATGTGATGGAGATGAAGTTCCCAGTCTATGTGCACGGTATCCAAAAGCAAACCGCTGCGAGTGGCTCTGCAGGTGTGAAAGAAAATTCAATACAATTTGAGATTGATGTCCCTGAGGAACGGAAGCCTGAACTAAGTCGCTTAGAGATTCGTTACTCCCCGAGCTTAGCTATGGCGATTGTGGATGCACTGCCTTACCTAGTAGAGTATCCACACGGATGCACCGAGCAGACGCTTAACCGCTTCGTTCCTACAGTGATTACCCAGAATTTATTAAAGGAAATGGGGGTGAACCTTGAGGATGTAAAAAATAAGAGGACCAATCTCAATGCTCAAGAACTAGGAGATGATAAAGCACGCGCAGAACGTTGGAAAACTTGGAAAAGAAATCCAGTATTCGACAGCGACGAAGTAGCTAAAATGACGCGCCAGGGAGTGACAAAGCTCACAGAAATGCAGCTGTCGGATGGAGGCTGGGGCTGGTTCAGTGGTTCAGGTGAACGCTCCTACCCACACACTACCGCCGTGGTGCTACACGGGCTTATGCTAGCCAAGAAGAACGGAGCAGATATTCCCGATCAGGTCATCAAACGTGGTCTTACATGGTTACAAAACTATGAGAAGAGACAGTTTAACAGTATCCTCAGTTATCGAAAGACCAAAGGTAAGGACGGGAAGAATGCCCCAGACCATAGAGATGTGTTAGTCCGTCTGACACTTGCCGAGAAGGGGATCGCTCATCCAGCAATGTTGGATGAAATCTATAAGGTGAAGAATAATCAATCTGTGTATGTGAAATGCATGCTCGCTCTGTGCCTGCACGACGCCAAAGAGGAAAAAAAATTCGCCCTCGTAATGCAGAACATTGAGCAGTTTTTAACCGAAGATGAAGAGAACCAAACCGCTCACCTAAAACTTCAAAACGGAAACTACTGGTGGTATTGGTATGGGAACAACATTGAGACACAAGCCATCTACCTGCGCCTCCTTACCATCACTGAGCCAAGTAGTAAAAAGACCAGAGGCTTAGTGAAATACTTACTCAATAACCGTAGTCAGGGCACTTATTGGAATAGCACACGTGACACAGCCTATTGCATCGAAGCAATCGCTGGCTTCATCAAAGCCAGTAAGGAAGATCAGCCAGATATAACCTTAGAGGTGCTAATCGATGGAGAGGTGAAGAAAGAAGTCCGCGTGAACAAAGATAACCTCTTTACCTATGACAATAAGTTTGTGCTAGAGGGGGATCAAGTGAGCTCAGGAAAGCACCAGATTGAACTCCGTAAAAAAGGAAACGGCGCACTTTATGCAAACGCTTATTTAAGTGTCTTCACCAAAGAGGATCATATTAAGAAGACCGGAGCGGAGGTAAAAGTCGAACGGAGGTACTACAAACTCGTCAGAAAGGAATCCACCACCAAGGTGACAAATGCTCAAGGCCAGATCGTCAAGCAGCAAGCAGACCGCAAAGAACGTATCCGCTTAAAAGAGGGAGACACCATTAAGAGTGGAGATACGATCGAAGTAGAACTGATTCTAGAAAGTAAAAACGATTACGAATACCTCATGGTCTCAGACTGGAAAGCCGCAGGCCTAGAAGCAGAGAAAGTCCGTAGTGGATACATCTGGAACAGTGGGTTCTCAGCCTACATGGAAGTCCACGATGAGCGTATCTCCTACTTCATCAAGCATCTGAGTAAGGGAAAGCACAGTCTTACCTACAAGTTACGTGCAGAGATCCCAGGTAAATTCAGCGCCCTCCCAGCCCAGATAGAAGCAATGTATGCACCAGAGCTGAAGGCTAACTCAGATGAGATGAAAATTAAGGTGAAGGAGTAAATTGGAATGTTTTTTAATACTAAGTATAAGCTGATCTAGAAGATAAAGACTTAGGTGAAAAATTAAGAGCTACATAACGACGGTCAGCTTATGTTCTTCTAAATACCCCTGCTGCTTGCGGCGGGGGTATTTATTGTGAGGGGGGATGTGATAGCATTCTTATTTTATCAGACGAGTTTCAGGGAACTGGGCGTGCCAGCCAAACCAAAAAGATTGATGAGAGGGGTAGCGCTTTAGGCGTTTATTAGTGGTTTGGTTGATGAGTTCTGACTCTGTAAGCTTCCATGCAGATTGATCTTGATCTTCTAATTGATCTATTTGATTCCATTTTTTAAAACTTATATCATCTGTGTAGTAAGCTCTTGAAGCTCCACTGGCAGTGGTGAAGGTGACTATTTTGTCTTGGCCTACGTTAAGTGAATAAACTGGATTTTTTTTCAAAAATTCAGTATCAATCGCAGTTGCGTTTTCTCCGTTAGAAGAGCGGAAGGCTAGAACTTCCCGTTTGTTGAGTAAGCGTTTATCACCGCCTGGAACGGTAAACATTAATTCATCGGTATTGAAATAACTATTATAAGCTACGCCTTCATCGTAATCTCGGCGGTGGCCAGTATCTAAAGAAAGCACAGTTGTTTCAGGGTTGAGGTGTTTCCATTCCCCCCAAGTTGTAGTTACTACACTGCGACGCTTTAGTTTTATTCCTTTACCGACTAGTGGGCCGACGACGGGGGTGCCGTGTAGAGTGCTCCACATCGATGAGGTGGCACGATCATACATTAGCTTATTGGACCGGTATAGAAATCCGCTTGTTCCTAACTGATATGTTTTTCCTTTGAGTTGTGTTTCATACAGAACCACGGTGCCACAGAGAGTTCAGTAGACACCCGCAAGAGGAACCCCCTGAATGGTATCAGTGAACATTTCATGCCATGCTAATATGCGTTTAGGATAGGCACGGAAATCGCCATTTACTTCAATACCAAAAACAATATCTGTATCAGCAAGGTAATTTGAATTTTTCACCGAAAGCATTTTGGGCTTTCTTAGCGGAGGGATTCCATCTTGGATGACTCCACCCCAACGGATTTCATCTAGGCGAATCGTTGTTGCTGGTTTATTATCAAAGTAGGCTGCAAATTTTGGATCTATATGCTTGTAGAGATCTCCCTTAAATTTCGCGTAACTTGGATGTTCTTGATATTTTTGAGCCCATATCCACTGGCGCCATTGGTCACTATCTACATCAAATGCCTCACCTGATTTTTCTTTGAGTAAATTGTAGAGTAGTCCAAAAGTTTTTTGATCTCTAGTAAACATCATCGTTTCTAAGAGCATGGGTGTATCTGCTATCTGCCAGCCTTCATTTAATCGCTTTTGATCCTCTGCGTTAAGCGGTTTAGATGATTCAGAGAGGGATAAATAGATCTCGCCAATTGAACTC
>JALZVA010000049.1 GCA_023301335.1 Akkermansiaceae bacterium | reverse complement strand
ACATGAAACTCAGGTAAGGCCACCATCCAGCGATCGCTCGCGCCCACTCTAAGGTGGTCTACAACTGCTTCCGCAGAATGAAGTATCGCCTCTTTGCTTAAGGCCACCCACTTAGGCACCCCACTCGTCCCCGAGGTCTGAAAAAACAAATGCCCTGTAAAACACCCAGCCTCTATTTGAGGGAGAGGTGGAGCCTCCTTTAATTTGGTATTATATAGAAAATGAGAGTGCCCACTTTTCCAAAATTCTGCTTTTGTTAGCTCAGTTCTGTCCATTCTAGTGATTCTAACAATTCATCAAAGCCTAATCCTGTCCCTCCGATACTTGGCCACTGAGGCTGCACCGTTCCTAATTTTTCAGAAAATGCGTTAGCCTCGAAGAGACCGTGTGTCATCAGTCCTGCGTGGTCGCACACCCCTAAAAAATGAGCATCTAACATTCCAGCTTGGTAGGCTGCATACGCTTGCCCTATCGGGTGATCCATATAACTGGTCACCACACAACGACGGCCATGTGCTCTTGCGTCCTCCGCTATTTTCCTCACCTTATTCTTAGCTGGTTTAATGACCGCATAACTGTAAAGCGCAGCTACTTCTTCCACCCCAATATCCATTGCCAAGCGTATCCCATAGAGTTTCCTTAAACCCGTCCAACACCCGTCTTTATAGCTACAGGGATCTTCTAAAAAATCGATCTGGCTTCGTGTCTGCTCGCTCAAAAGCTCCACAAAGTCTCCGACTTGATCGCCTCTAAAATTACAGTTAAAATCAATACGTAACTGCACCTCAGGAAAACGTGAAGCTAGTGTATTAGCCCTCTCCGCGTCTCGCTCCACATTACTTCCTGCCTTGATCTTAAGTTTAGTGAACCCTGCTTTTATCAATGCCTCTACATCCTCATTCTCACCCACTGTAGCATGGCTCAAAGGAACCTGAAGGCCATCAAACAAACTTAGTCCTCTTTCACGAGCCTCGGCATCTAGCTGTGCACAGTCGAACGCGTTTTTACTCAATCTAGTAAATCTCCCCTTCGACAGCTCACGAAGCTGCACCTCTACGGCTTCATCTCCAAACACTTCCCATGGGTGAATGCAGCCGACCCCCTCACCCACTCTAATCAATACGCCTTCATGCTTTCGACGTGCGGACTTCACATTCAACCGCTCCTCTGAGTGGAGGGCATAGCGGTGATAAAAGACCTTTTGCGACATGGTAGGTATTTTAGCAAAGCCTTCTGAAAAGACCAAAAAAATCGTAAAATAGAATCTTTTTATTGGTAGAGATCTACATCCCTCCCTAGTCTCAGACATGGCATTTCTAGAGCTTGACCAAGTAAAAACACACTTCCCTGTGAAGAAGGGCTTTTTGCTCCAGAAACAAGTGGATGTGGTCAAGGCCGTCAATGGAATCTCACTCAATATAGAAAAAAGTGAAATCCTTGGGCTCGTAGGAGAATCTGGGTGTGGTAAGTCCACCCTCTCCCGTACGATCATGCAGCTCATCAACACCACCAGTGGAAAAATCACCTTAGAAGGTAAAGAGCTTACGAATTTATCCCCAGGGCAAGTTAGACGCCACAGGCTCGATTTTCAGATGATATTCCAAGATCCCTACGCCTCACTGAACCCTCGGATGACTATCTACTCCACCCTGAAGGAGGCTATCTGCCAGCGACATCCAAAACTAGCGGGGAATAAGGCAGACCTCAACGAGGCTATCTCTAAGCTGATGGAACGCGTCGGTTTAGATAGACGCTTCATGCGTAAGTATCCGCATGAGTTTTCAGGAGGACAGCGGCAGAGAATCGCCATCGCACGTGCTCTTGCCCCAGAGCCCAAGCTCATCATTGCAGACGAACCGGTCTCCGCACTCGATGTCTCGATCCAGTCACAGATCCTCAATCTCCTGCTCGAACTCAGAAAAGAACTTAATCTCACCATGATCTTCATCTCCCACGATCTCTCCGTCGTGCGTTACTTGGCCGATAACATCGCGGTCATGTATAAGGGTGAAATCGTTGAGTATAGTAAAACTGAAAACGTTTTTAACGCACCAAAGCACGCTTACACCAAGAAGCTGTTAGACGCCATTCCTCACCTTTAATCCATTTATATGAATATCGATATCTACACCGGTGGCCTTGCTGAAACCAATGCCTACCTCGTCCAGACAGAGACGTCTTCTATTTTATTCGATGCCCCAGCGGGTATTTACGATTGGTTAGAGAGCCGTGACATCAAGATCACCCACCTGCTCTTAACCCATCTCCACTGGGATCACTGCCACGATGTCTCATTCTTTAAAGATGTTGAGATTTTAGCCTTTGCCGATCATGATGAGGACCTGATTCTTCAGCGTAGCTTTAAAGAACGCCACGGTATTGATCTGGATATCAAGCCATTCCAAGTCACTCAAAAAATCACGCACGAGCAGGAAATCAACATCGCAGACATCCAGCTCAACGCCTACCATGTCCCTGGCCACTCCCCAGACTCACTTGCCTTCCACTGCCCAGAAGAGAGCATGTGCATTGCAGGTGACGTGCTCTTCTACCAATCTTGTGGAAGGGTTGATTTACCTGGGGGTAACGGCAAGCAACTGGTCGATTCGATTGAAAAAATCATGTTTAATCTCCCTGAGGATACTACTATTTTCCCCGGCCACGGTCCAGAGACGACTATCGAAGAGGAGAAGAAGCATAACCCATACAAAACGATAGCCTGATAGAATGCTTCGCCTCGTGTTCACTACTATTCTTCTGGTCAGCAGCTCTGCATGGGCTGACCTCAAGGAAGTAGCCATGGACTACGCAGAAGCCCTGATTAAAGCGCACCCGGAGATCGACTCCGTTACGAGGATTCGGCGAGATCCTGATTTTTTTGTTAGAGAGCTAAAAGAATCCTACGAAAATATTCTCTTTCTCGATGGCAATAGAAGAGAACAACTTAAAAGACGAAAGCAGGTCGTTACAGATGCGGATTTTAAAAAGGCTATCCATGCGCTACGCACGGTTGTCGCACAAGACCCAGAAGGTAATTTTCTCTTAAAGCAAATCACGACTACAAAGCTATCTCCCCAGCAGCGTCTCTTCTTTTACCGCTACATGCGGCACCTTTCTTCAGAGTTTCAGCTCCACGCACCCGCTGGGGGCACCACCAGTCTGGAGCAAGTGTATGCTGCCTATCTGGAAAAAAAAGAGGCATTAGGCCGCACTCCTAGTTTTGAAGAGCTAGAGCTACCACCCGCCATCGCTGCATTCAAAGACCCAGAATCTGGCAAGCGTCTTGCATGGATCTACGTAGCCGACGCTGTTAAACTAGACTACAAAGATCCCACTCCAGTTTTCGCCATCCCCGTGCCACGCTTCACCGCCTCAGGAAAAATTGCATACGCAAAAGCCAACGCCATCTGTGCAGACGGCAGTCCCACTTCCCGCCTTGGCTATAAAAAGCTCATGGGGTTCAACACTAACACACAACCTGTCCCAGAATATATCGAAGGAAAGATAGAGCCTTACTACCTAGAGATCCTAACCGAATCTGCAAAAATCATTCTCGCACGCCACAAGCTCCGCGAGGAAGCACTTGCCAAGGGTGTGCTCAAAGCCTCCCCACCCTCCCATGACATCCGCTTACTCAAACTCAACAAACAACAAATCTCCTACCCCTCCGCAGATGGGAGCACTCAGTATCTCTGGATCTATCTCGGTGCAGGTGATCCGGTCTTATCAAACAAAAAGAAAATCATCTGCATGACCAGCACCCCCGCGAAAGATCCACTCCACCTCGGGTTTTTCAGCGATGGCAGCTCTACAGAGATTTCTGCCGAACAATTTAAAACCATCACAGAACCAGAAAACTAACACAATTTATGAAACTTATCTCTTGGAACGTCAACGGCATCAGAGCTGTCCTAAAAAAGAACTTTAGTGAATTCGTCACCACGCACCAGCCCGATGTGCTCTGCCTACAGGAGACCAAGGCACGAGCCGAGCAGGTAGAACTCCCACTCGACCTTGCGGGATATAAAACCTATTGGTACTCCGCTGAAAAAGCTGGTTACTCGAGCACTGCTATATTCACTAAAACGGAACCTCTCTCTATCTCTAACGGCATTGGCCAAGCGGAGTTTGACACAGAAGGGAGAGTCATCACCGCTGAGTTTGAAGACTTCTATATCGTCACTGTCTATACTCCTAACGCACAGAATGAACTCGCAAGAATAGAGTTCAGAATGGCATGGGATGTTGCCTTCCTCAACTACGTGAAAGAGTTAGAAAAA
>JALZVA010000048.1 GCA_023301335.1 Akkermansiaceae bacterium | reverse complement strand
TAAACGGACCTTTTTTGCACCCAGAATTTACCTTTAAAAAAGGAGCGGTAGCCAGTCACCTTCATTCCTTCAGTGGCAGTCAGCTGAGATCCGACGCAACGCACTGGGTTGGCCCACTTCTCGCCAAAGGGGCTTGTGCAGTTCTCGGTAATGTTCATGAACCCTACCTAGAAGCAGTTAGCCAAACTGATGTTTTCTATCACCGCCTCTTCAATGGCTATAGTTTTGCAGAAGCTGCGTATATGGCGACACCCGCACTCTCCTGGCAAACCGTCATGATTGGAGATCCGCTCTACAATCCTTTTAAGCACCACAAAGCCATGAAAGGAGAAGTTGCAGAAGAAGATAAAGACTTCCGAGTGATGACACTACTCAGAACCATTCATATCGATAATGATGCTAACATGCTCCAAGCTTTACGTAGTTATGCCGCCAAGTCCGAAAATGCGCACCTCTACGAGTATATTGGGCTTTGGAATACATATCAAAAAAACACTCCAAGTGCCGATTTATTCTACCAAGCAGCGGCGAGGCTAGCAGAAAGTGAGTCTCAGAAAGTCCGGCTTGCCTTACACAGAAGCTACCTTCAACTCGGCAACAAGGCTAAGTCAGCAGCGTTAGACATCCTAGACGATACCTTGAGTGCTTTACCAAAAGCCTCACATAGGCGTGCACTTCACTCGCTCAGGGTCATGCACGACCCACCACCTCCACCGAAAGATCCCAAATAAAGAAGATGCTCTCTCCTTACGAAATTTTACTTCGCGACTGCTTCCAAGCTTCACTGCATGAGGCGCATTACTCGCCCCTCCCTGATGAGATGGCTCTTCAGGCACATTGGTTTGCTGGGCACTTTGGGAAGCAATTTGTAAGTGAAGACGGGCAGAACATCACACTTACCCAGCCAGGGTTTTGGAATAAGTCTGCGGGACCAGACTTTTTAAACTGCGGGATCTCTATAGACGGAGAAACCCGCACTGGGGATATCGAAATTGACCTCACTCCCAAGCACTGGATTTTACACGGGCATGGGCAAAATGTGCGATTCAATCAAGTTATCCTGCATGTGTGTTTTGAGGAAGAAACACGTAAAAGTTTTACCCAGACGCAAGATGATTCCTTTGTTCCTAGAGTTATCATTCCTCCCCATAAAATCCAAGAGGTGCTGCTTCTTCCTACCCACCCTACTCTTTCAGCACTTCCAGGGAGGTGCTCTACCCCTCTTACCAACGCCTCTCCAGAACGCATTCACACCCTACTTCAGTTAGCAGCCCGCCACCGCATGAAGCGTAAAGCAAAGCTGGCTAGTATCCTCGAAGACACACACGGGAGGCAACAGGCACGCTGGGTTCAACTGGCAGAAACACTCGGGTATAAGCATAATACTCTCAATTTTCACATCCTTGCCCAACGCCTGCCAATTCAGTCGCTATGCCAATTAGAACCGCTTGAGATCCAATCCATCATCTACGGCACCGCAGGTCTCCTCCATCCTGATATGCATACGAAAGCAGAACACAGTTCTAAGAGCTGGCTTGAAACTATGTGGAGCACTTGGTGGCAGCATCGGCAACAGTATGAATGCTCCGAGGAACGCCAACTCAAATGGAATCTATCAGGCACCAGACCTGTCAATCACCCTCAAAGACGACTCGCTGCCCTCAGCGTACTTGCAGCGCGTTGGAAAGAATTTAACCAACTTCAAGACATCAAAGAAATTATTACTTTTCTCACCAGTCTCGAAGATCCCTTTTGGAACTACCACTACACCTTACTCTCAAAAACGTCCTCAAGAAAACTCGCCCTCCTGGGAAAAAGCAGAGTCGGGGAATTCGTCGTCAACCATCTCATTCCTAACAAGAGTCTTCAGAGCGAAGAGCAAAGTTGGGAAATGTATCAAAAGATCCAAGCCCCAGTCCTCAGTGAAAAGGTCAATAGAGCAAGCCAACGACTCTTAGGAAAAAGAGAGGACACATCTCTATTCCTCAAAAAGGCATGGCAGCATCAAGCCTTTCTGCAGCTCTTTCAGGACTTTTGCTTAGAACATGTTGAAGGCTGTGAGAACTGCCCATTCCCAGAACGTCTGAAGGAATGGGCGGATGAGTAAGCTTACATGAGCTGTGCACCAGCTTCTGCTAGATCACTTCGCTCTCCCTTGCTCAGTGCCACATGTGCAGTAAACTCCTGCCCTTTTAAGCGGTTTCTTGTGTAAACCAGTCCATTACTTCTACTATCCACATAGGGATTATCAATCTGGTCAGGGTCTCCCACTAAAACGAGTTTAGAGCCTCTAGACATTCGCGTGACAATCGTCTTCGCCTCTTGAGGAGTCAACTGCTGGGCTTCATCTAACACGAAGAATCGATTGGGAATAGAACGTCCTCTGATATAGCACAGAGCCTCAACTTCAATATCCCCACTCTCTAGTAGCGCTTCATACGCCTTCGGTGCAGTCGCTCCAGTCTTTTTATCTAACTTTCTGCGTGGTCCTTGAGAAGATGCAGGAGGCTCCATCAATAGCTCCAATGCATCATAGACAGGCTGCAACCAGGGACGCATTTTTTCATCAAGGTCACCGGGAAGAAAGCCCAGTGACTCCCCCATCGCCACAATCGGCCTACTGATGGTGATCCCGTTATACTGTCGGTTAAACATCTCATTTAGCCCCGCTGCGATCGCGACTAGTGTTTTTCCTGTCCCCGCCTGACCGTAGCAAGTCACGAGAGAGATATCAGGATTTAATAACGCATCGATTAGACACTTCTGCCCCATGTTTAATGGTTTTAAATGATGTCCATCCGGCATTTTTAGCACATTCGGGATTTGTAGTCTAACAAACTCTCCATTTTGACTCAATCGAGCAGGCATCGTCTGCTTCTCTGAAACCTGTAAGAAGACATACTGATTAAGCACCACGCCTATTCTGCGTTCATGAGGTAGCTGGATTTTCCCTGTGGAAGAGAATGCCTGTAGTTCTTGTGCATCTACATCCACTCTCGTAAGTTCATAGTTAGAGACCTCACTGATCTCCACCTTGTCATTCATATAATCCTGACATGCGATCCCCACAGCTTTTGCTTTTAACTGCATGTTCAAGTCCTTTGTCACAAGGATGCACGGACTCTCATTATACTGAGCTAACAGTAGAGTAGTTGCTAAAATTCGGTGATCTACACGCTCCTGGTCTGGGAAGACCCGCAAGAACTGCCCTAAGACCTCTGAATTCACCGCACAAAATTGATCATCATAGATCACTAATCTAACAGAACCTCCACCTTCGGTTTTCACCCCTTTGGTCACATCCACATCTTCAGTAAACATCCTAGACAGAATACGGTGTACTCTCCGCGCGTTCGCACCTCGTTCACTTTGTTCCGCCTTAAACTTATCCAGCTCAGATAAAACATCCGTCGTGATACAAATATGATTATCTGAAAACCGTTCTAAACACGCCGGCTCATGTAATAATACGTTCGTATCGAGAATAAAATTCTTCCCTGTCGTATTCAGTGCCTTAAGTCCAAATTTCTTAATTCGGCTTCCTCTTTCCTCTGCTGGGTTCGTTTCTTTCTGCATAAAGTGGTCTGCTGAATTTTATTTATAATAAATTTTCAACATACCTTAACTAAACACCCTTATTCCTTTTCTGGCAATAGAATTCGTAATCATACATCCTATAAGAAATAACTTTTTGAGATCACTCAGAAAGTCTTAAAATCGTTAGAAACGATCGCAGAACATCGTCTCTAGTAATGCCGGAAGATCTATTCCACACCCATGATAGACACACCTAGTTTTTTACATAGCTTCTCTACTTCAGCCTTCCCTAAGATGAGTGTCTTGTGTGCTTCACAGCCAATCACTGAGATCCCTGCTGCTGCACAGTTCTCTATGGTTTGAGCACCGATGCATGGGACATCGAAGCGGAAATCGTGATTTGGTTTAGAGACTTTCACGAGGACACAGTCTTTTCCTCTACCCTGCTCGCCACCGCGTTTAAGACAGGCATTCGTCCCCTCAAAAGCTTCTACTGCCAGCACAGTTCCTTCTTTAACCACCACACTTTGACCAATATCTAAGCGGCTGGTCTCTTTAGCTATGTTAAATCCATAGCTAACATCAGAGAGAAATTTTTCTTTTATTTTAGGTCCGCAGACATGGCCACTGGAAGCCATTGATTCATCTAAATACGTGGTCGCATTCATCACCTCTACACCATCTTTTTCCAATTCATCAGAAACTGCTTTAAACAAGGTGTCAGCGTTTTTTTCTTTGAGTCGTGCAAGCATTTTCATGGTACGGATGTCTGGCACGAGGTCGAATAAATTACGTGGGGCAATCTGTCCAACCATGATGCACTTGCTCGCTTCCATTTTCTTAAAGTACTTAATGACTTTTCCTAACTGCCCGACACGGAACCACTCCATCCCATCAGCTAGATCTGCCAAGGACTCAAATGTCTCACCATGAAAACCCGCGACAAATAGCTCCACCCCAGGTTCCGCTTTACGTGCAGCTGCGATGAAGGTCTCTGGGTAGATTCCTTTTCCTGCAATAATTCCAATTTTTAGATTTTCTGCCATGCTTCTTTTTCTAATGTTCGTTCTTATTCTTACTCGAAGGCGTTTAGCTCCGGATGCTCCTGCATATATTGCAGCCAATCATTTACTTTTAGATCTGGATGCTTGGTTTTATCATAGCCTTGGAAGATGTAGGTATCTGCTGTCGTGACTCCACTAGCAGTTACCACATCGACATTTAGTCTCAGATAATGCGCAGGGACTTCCATACAGCCTTCGTAACGGTCTAGTTCTTTAAGATGCTTATACGTGACTCGGTAGAGTTCACCGTGGCACGTGGCATCCTCCTCAAAGATTAGACCCGGGTAACGATCTATATAGACCAGCTTCCCAGAGGTGCTTGCCATGCTGATAAACTCAGCCCCTTCCATCAGGTAATGCGCTCTGCATTCCTTCCTTAAAGTGCCATACACGAATAAGACTGAGTCTTCCATACCTGCTTTACTTCAGAGCTGCTAGTTCATCTAACAATAGCTGGCTCATTTTGATTCCTCCCTCAAAGTTCTCCAAGTAGAAGTTCTCATTCGGTGCGTGGATCTGACAGTCAGGAAGCGCTAGTCCTAACATTAAAGAATCCGCTCCAAGAATTTCCTTCATGTCCTGAATAATTGGGATAGAGCCACCTTCACGAATCATCACTGGCTCCGCTCCAAATGCTTTCTCTAATGCACGCTGAGCAGCCTTTCCGTATTCAGAGTTAGGATCACTGTAGTAAGGCTTACCACTGTGGCCGATTTCGATTTCTACCTTCACTCCAACGGGTGTGTGCTTTTCAAAATGTGCCTTTACCTTTTCTAAGATGTCTTCAGGTTTTTGATCAGGGACAAGTCGGAATGAAAATTTTGCCATTGCCTCTGCGGGCAGGACAGTCTTGGACCCTTCTCCCTGATAGCCTCCAGCCATCCCGTTCACCTCCGCAGTCGGACGTGCCCATAGGCGCTCAGAGGAAGAATAGCCAGGCTCACCAAATACTTCTGGTGAACCAGTGGTATCTAACACGTCTTGATCTGCCGCTCCCGGAATACTCGCCCACATCTCACGCTCCCATTGCTCTAAAGGAGCAACATCATCATAAAACCCTTCAACAGCGATCGTGCCATCCAGTTTATGCAGTGATGCAATCATCTGTGCTACCGCTGTGGCAGGGTTCGCTACGGCTCCACCGAAGACGCCAGAGTGGAGATCTCCAGAGGGGCCGGTGACCTTCACTTCACAGCAACAAATCCCACGGAGTCCGTAGCCTAGAGTTGGCGTTCCTCTGCTCACCATGCCTGTATCAGAAACGGCAATAATATCACAGGGAAGCATGTCCTTATGAGTCTCTAAGAAAGGCACTAGATGCTTGCTCCCGATTTCTTCTTCCCCTTCAAATAGGAAAGTTAGATTCACAGGGAGTTCACCGTTTTTTTCAATGTATTCCTGAATTCCGAGGACATGCGCCATGAGCTGTCCCTTATTATCTGTAGAGCCACGTCCCCAGATGCGTCCATCTTTAAGCACAGGCTCAAAGGGTGGAGTGTCCCAGAGTTCGACTGGATCTACTGGCTGCACATCATAATGCCCATAAATTAAAAGGTTTAGCTTCCCCTCTTTATGCTGATTTTTAGCAACCAATACAGGGTGACCAAGTGTTTCATGAAGCTCTGCTTCCAAGCCTATGGTGTTAAGCTTATTCTCTAACCACTCTCCACAGGCCCTCACGTCTCCTGCATGTTCAGAGGCTGTGGACACACTGGGAAATCTAAGAAATTCAAAAAAATCTTCTAAATGTTTGTTCATTCTATTTTGCTTATTGGTTGTATAAATATGTTTCGATCACGGGAAAAAGAAAAAGCGACTCCGCTACTACTGAGCACGAGTCGCTTTGTAAAGGTAGGGCATTTATTTGACCTTAGCCTTAGCAAGCTTTTGCCCCTTTGAAAGTGTGATAAGGTCTTCGAGGATGTTTAGCCCTTCCCGACGTGCCACATCCATTTGTGATGGCCACTGGGGTGTCTGATCTAGATCCTCAATATCATTCTTCGCCATCCTTACGTTCACGTCCTGAATGTTCTCAAGGTCGAGCTTGATGAGTTTTTTTTCATCTTTCAGATCATCTAATTCGAGGCGATACACGTCCATCGTCTTGATGTCTTGCTGCTGCATGTTTGCAAACCTTTCGATGCGTTCCTTGTTTCTTGTCTTGGTTCTTTCATCCGCCTCATCGATTTCTTTTTTGCGGACTTCTTTATTAAGGCTTTGAGTATTTTTCTCCATGCGTTCTTCGAGTCGAACTACGTCTTTTTTCATGTAGTCATAATCGATCGAGTTATTCACACGTGCGACTGAATTCGCCTTTAACTCCGCTAAAAACAACTTGCTTCTATCTAAGGCTTTATAGGGCTCAGCAGCAGGTATTTTCTGGTGCTCAAGTGCGAAATCCATGAATCGCTCTCCCACTTCTAATCCTCCATACACAGAGGGAAGTGTGATATCTGACTCAACTCCCTTAAGCTGTGTGGAGCTCCCTGAAACACGGTAGAACATTTGGATGGTTGGCTTAAGGAAGCCAGCACGGTCACGTCCCTCCATTACTGGTAACCAAGGTCTTAAGTCATAGGCTTTCTGCACAGTTCCTTTCCCATAGGTGGAAGAATCACCAATCACTACAGCTCTATTATAGTCCTGTAACGCTCCTGCTAGAATTTCACTAGCTGAGGCACTTGTCTTATCAATGGCAACGACTAAAGGTCCGTTATAGATGGCATTTTCTTGATTAGAGAAGAAAGTCTTTTCTCCTCCACTAGAGTCTCTCACTGTCACTACTGGCCCGTGCCCTACGAATAAGCCTGTCATGATGCGCACTTCGTCGAGTGAACCTCCTCCATTACCGCGTAAATCTAAGAGCACTCCATCGACATTTTCTTTCACCATGCGAGTTAGGATCTTAGCGACATCCACTGAGCAATGCGCTCCCTGGCGATCATTAAAGTCGGCGTAGAAAGATGGGAGTTTAATCACTCCTATGCGGCTTGTTTTGCCATTCATTTTACGGTCGATGATCTTCCCTTTGGCTTTATCATTTTTGATTTCCACCTTGTCTCGCTTGATCACGATTTCCTTGATATCAGCTGGATTTTTTGCGGGTTCTACTTTTAGGCGTACTTCCGTCCATTTTTCCCCTTGGATGAGCTCGACCACCTTGCTAATCGACATGAACATCACATCGGTCATTTCTCCATTGTTTAGTGAATCCACTCCAATGATTCTATCATTTAGCTGAAGTTCTCCTTGTTTATCAGAAGGCCCTTCAATCATGATCCCTGTGATCTTAGTGGCTCCATCGTCTTCTGTCTGGAGCACCGCACCAATGCCTGTAAGCTGCGTGCTAATACTTGATTGGAAACTGTCCATCTCCCTGCTGCTAAAGTAGTCTGTATGTGGACAGTAAGACTTACTGAGAGCACTAATCATGTAGTTGGCAAGATCCTCTCTATCCGCATTAAGCCTTACACTGAAATCGCGCTTAAACTTCAGCTTCACCGATTCGACTGCAGGGCGTTCATCTTTAAGTGGGTTTTCCTTTCCCTGTTCCTCTGCCATACGGGCAATGTTAGAACGGCGTAGCTCTTCAAAAAGGAGTAAGCTTTCTACCGTGTTTTCCCAAATTTGTTCTAGTTCTTCCTCAGACTTTGCCCAGCCTACCTTCTCGCGGTCGAGGATAAGCTTTCTATCAGAATCGAAGGTGAAATCATTTTTCTCTAATAAGGCAGCGACTTGTATTTCTCTTTCCTTAATTCTCTTTTTGACGACCTCGTAGATTTCCTCAGCCACGTTGATACTACGCTCAAGCATGATTTCATCGCAGAGGGTTTTTCTGTATTTCTTCGCAAAGGCATCTACGTCTGATTGCAGTAGGTAGATTCTTCCTCCATCAATCGTCTCCATATACATGTCAAAAACTCGCTCACTAAACGCCTGATTGAACTCTGGCTCATAGTAATGTCTATTTTGTAGCATGATCGCAGCCTGACGACTGACCTTGTTAAAGTCGGTTTTTACAGGAGCAGAATTGGCACAAGCAGCGAAACCAAGCACTGATGCTGCCATTACACTTTTCAATACAAAAGGAATACGTTTCATAAATTTTCTAATAGAGCGTCATCTAGCACAGACTTTGCTTTGATATGTAACATCGGTCAGAACCCCTTTTTTGTAAAACTAAATATTCCATATAGCCTTCAGCGAGTGAGAAAATATTTTTTTTACCCCCTTCAGCTAACTTTTAGGGTGAAAAATCAGACTAGAATCTTGGTGTCTTTACTGGTTTTAAAAAAATATCAGTTTAAAAGCAGACTACTTTAGGCTAAAATATAATTTAGATAACCTAGTTTCTATCCATGCGTATTTTTTTCATCTTTCTTCTTTGCTGGACTCCCCTCACGGCCCAGAGCTTTCAATTACCTAAAAAATGCCGTCAGGCGATCGTAGGCATCACCAGCGACTGGAACAGTTCTCATGTGAATCTCGGCCTTTATGAGAAAAGCAACGGGGCTTGGAAGCAGGTTGGGAGCTTTTGGAAAGGTAGAATTGGCAGGAATGGGCTCGCTTCTGGCTTAGGGCTTTCTCCAGCTGTAAGTAAAACGCTCAAAAAGGAAGGTGATGGAAAAGCTCCAGCTGGTGTCTTTTCCCTCGGGCATGCCTTTGGTTACCAAAAAAGAATAAAGAAAAAGGACAAACTCATCTATAATGTCGTGAGCACAAGAGATCTTTGGGTCGAGGACAGCGGCTCTTCTTTTTACAATCAGCATCTAAAACTTAACCATGAGCCTAATAGCCCTTGGGAGAAAAAACAGCAGATGCGACAAGATGACTATGCTCATGCACTCAAGCTCTACATCGAGCACAATGCGAAAACTCTTACCAACACACCTAAGGCAGGTATGGGAAGTGCCATTTTTTTCCACATTTGGAGGCAAAATGGAGGCAAGTCAACTAGTGGCTGTACCACCATGTCATCCGCTCATCTGGCGCACATGATTTCTCAGGTTGACCCTGAAAAAGCCCCAGTTTACATCCTACTTCCGAAATCAGAGTATCTTCAA
>JALZVA010000047.1 GCA_023301335.1 Akkermansiaceae bacterium | reverse complement strand
AGTTCCTCCATTTCATCTCTGAAGCCCATGTCTAACATTCTATCCGCCTCATCAAGTATGCAGAGTTGAATTTGTTTAGGGTCTAAAGTCTTTCTCTTAAGGTGATCAAAGAGCCTTCCGGGGGTCCCGACGATAATCTGAGCGCCACGCTTTAAGCCGTCAATTTGACGTGAAATCGGAGCACCTCCATAAAGTGGGATAGCTTTGATACCATCCATGAACTTCCCGAGGCGTTGCACTTCATCACACACCTGAACACAAAGTTCACGCGTAGGAGAGAGGATGAGGACTTGAGGGCGTTTAAGCTTTGGGTCCACCATTTGGAGAGCCGGGAGCGTGAAGGCAGCAGTTTTTCCTGAACCTGTGGCTGAGAGTCCAATGATGTCTCCTCCTTTAAAGATTTTAGGAATAGCTAGAGCTTGGATCTTTGAAGGTGTTTCGTAACCCAGTGCGTCAATAGCTTTGATGAGCTGTTCGTTCAGCCCTAGTTCGGTAAATGTCATGATAGTGTTCCTCAAAATGGTGAGAGGCTTCGTTCATGGCATGGATTCTTGGAACTGCAAGAAAATTGAAAACCTAATTCTCGATCAAAGCTGAGAAAGTTAGTTTTGTCTATTTTTGTCCTGTTTACCTTGATAAATGAAGGTTCTTTACTGGGTGTGAGAAAGCAAATCGATAGATAAATAAGTGGGAATGAAGATTGAATGACTAAAATGTTGTGGATTCGATTGTTTTTCTGAAAGGATTAGCATAAGTTTAGGTATCTGGAATGCAGATTGGTTAAATGAAAGAGATTAGAAATAAAAATTCATCGGCAACACAGATGATGATCACTTTGGCTTGCTTGGTGGTAGTGGTTGCAGGATTGAAGTTAGCCTCTTCTTTATGTATCCCTATTCTCCTCGCATTTTTTATCGCTACGGTGAGTTTCCCTGTCACTAGATGGCTGAGGGAGCGTGGAGTTCCTCGATTTTTTGCCGTGCTTGTTACGGTGATGGTGGATTTTGTTTTGATTGGAGGAGTGATTGTGTTCCTCGTAATGACTGTCGGGCAGTTACGGTCACGCTGGCAGGGTGAGTACTTACCCATGATTGAGAAAAAAATCGGTCAGGGACGCGAAATAGCTCTCGATTATATGGTGAAAATGGGGAATGACCCAAAGGAATCAGAACGCCAAATTAATGAAGTCCTCAGTGATGAGAGCATGAGAAATGCCCTTCAGGGAGTGGAGGCGCAGAGCTGGTGGGATGTAAGTAAATCTGTCTTAGATTTTGTTTTGGGTGTTTTTGGAACGACCTTCATTGTGGTGCTTCTTACCATTTTTATGCTCAATGAAGCTCGGATGTTTGGCCGTCGAATGAACTCTGTGTTCGCAGCGCGTGGTCCAAACTTTCATAGAGTGTTAACTGCTTGTAAAGATATTCAAAAATACCTAGGGATAAAAACTGTTGTGAGTGGGCTAACAGGCTTGTGCGCTTATGCCTTATGTTTCATTATGCAGGTGGATTTTCCTGAGTTGTGGGGCTTACTGGCTTTCGCGTTAAACTATATCCCAGCGATAGGTTCGGTGGTTGCAGGACTTCCTCCTGTATTACTCGCGTTATTGATGCGTGATGTGCAGACAGCCTTGATTGTTGCCGGAGGCTACTTGGCTATCAATGCCTCCTTAGGTAATTTCCTTGAGCCGATGTTATTAGGGAGGCGCTTTGGTATTTCGACTTTAGTGGTGGTCTTTTCAGTGCTTTTTTGGGGTTGGGTTTGGGGACCAGTGGGGATGTTCCTTGGGGTGCCACTCACGATGCTTTTAAAAGTAGGCTTAGATAATAGCACGGATTTTCGTTGGTTGGCAGTGGCGATCACAAAGGAAGAAAATTCAACCGCCGCCGAGGAAATTATCATTAAGGAAGCTGCAGAACCGAAAGGTGAAGTGTCTACCTAGCAATGAAGCTTTCTCATATCATTCAGGCGGCACGGCCCAAGACACTTCCTGCCGCTATTGTACCAGTCTGCTTAGGCTGTGTTCTGGCCTGGAAATTTTACGGTATATTTTATCTTGGCTTGGCACTGTCAACATTACTGGGGGCAATCTGTATTCAGATAGCCACTAATTTTTTTAATGACGCGATCGATGCAGACAAGGGAGCTGATACGGCTCAGCGTATCGGCCCGCAACGTGTGACTGCTTCAGGAAAAATGAGCAGGAAGTTAGTGTATGGATGGGCTGTTATTTTTCTGATAGCAGCCTCCTTCTTTGGGCTTCATTTAATGCTGGCACGTGGATGGGTGATTTTAGCGATTGGGATTCCTTCTCTCTATCTTAGCTATGGATATACAGGCGGGCCACTACCTCTGGCGTATAGAGGCTTAGGAGAGCTATTCGTGATCGTGTTCTTTGGTTGGATAGCGGTGATGGGCAGTGTGTTTGTGCAAGTGGGGGAATGGACAGTTGATGCGTTTGTGCTAGGAACACAAGTAGGCTTGCTAAGTGCCGTGCTGATCTTGGTGAATAATATCAGAGATAAGAGCGAAGACGAGCAGACGGGGAAGCATACTCTAGCAGTGATGTGGGGACAGAAGCGGGCGCTTAATTTGCTCTATAGTTTCTTTTTTGTTTGTTTCGGTATGGTATTTTACTGGTACTGGCGTGAGCCGTCAGCTCTCTACCTTTTACCTTACCTCAGTCTTCCTTTAGGCGTTTGGATATGCGCAGGAGTGAAAAAACAAGTGGCTACAGAAGGAACAGGCTATAATCGATACTTGGCTATTGCTGCACTCCAGCTGTTAGTGTTTGCCGCTTTATGGAGTGTTGCGGCAGTGTTCACTGACTATGTGTAGAACACAGACTCTAGTGTAAGTCCATCTGCAGGTGCGCAAAATGGACGCAGATGAGAAGGCCGGTCTTCGGTGAGTAAACTTAGATGATCATCTAGCCTTAGTCTTTCTTGAGCAGCCTGGACGGCCTCACCCGTGAGTAAACGTACCATTTTATAGAGAAAGCCAGATCCTCGATAGGTTATCAAACATCCAACATCAGTTTTCTTAAAAGAGGCTTCAAAGATAGTTCTACTAAAATCCGAATCTTCGGTTTCGTTTCCTCTCAGAGCACAAAAATTATGAAAACTGTGTGTGCCCTCATAATGGCTTAAAGCCTCTACTAGAGCGTCGGGGTCAAGCTGCCGTGGGAGGTGCCAGTAGCGTCCTGCATGATGCGGGTGGAGGATGGGCTGAAGGGAAATAGCATAGGTGTAGCATTTTTCTGTGGCACTGAAGCGTGCATGAAAATCGGCATCAACTTCTTCACAGCTTAGGATACGGATACTGTCGGGTAGTTTACGGTTGAGCGCAGGAACCCAATTAAAGGGATTCATCGTAAGCGTATCAGGTGCCTCAAAATGGGCAACTTGGCCATTGGCATGCACCCCCGCATCGGTTCTTCCAGATCCATGGAGGATGGTAGGTTCTTTAGCAATCTCTGTGAGCGCTTGCTCAATTAATGCCTGAATAGTCGTTCCGTTAGGCTGTTTTTGCCATCCACTATAAGGGCGACCATCATAGGCTATGGTGAGTTTTAGCAACATTGTAGTGATAGCTTAGTAATGAATACGAAAGGCGAGAGAGCCAAATCTCTGAGAGTTAGCTTGGGAGGTGTATTCTTTAGTTCGAATCGTTTGCGTGTAGATAAATTCACAGGATTTATATCTAACAGCGGCACCGTAGTAGAAGTCAAAAGTGAAGGGCTGAGAAGATGCATTGGTATCAAAGCTTCTAAAAACAGGCCCATCAAGAGTGATGTCATGAAGCACTGCTTTCCCTTCTATTCCTGCAACTAAGAAGCAGGATAGATTACTTTGGCTAGGATCGATATCCCAGCTGAGGGAATTAGAAGTTGGGGATAGCTTAGAGTCGGAAAACCCTTCTGGTAAATTGTAACCTAACTGGAAATGCCATCCAAGTGTCGCGGCAGTAAGGCGGCTCCCAAGAGAGAGGGCGACTTCAGTAGAGCCATTTAATGCGAATGGGAACAGAGCAAAGTCTTCCTCTGAGAAGTAATGGAAACGCCGTTTTTGACTGAAGGTAAGATCGAAGGTCAGTTCGTTTGGAATTTGTGAATCCCAGTCATCGAAAAGATCAGTGTCGATGACACGGTGAATAAAATCCTGTGTCTCCTCTGCTAATGAAGCTGGGCCAACCACCCCAATGCTTCCTGTAATGGAGTTAACCACATTTTTATCAGAGATATGCACAGAGAGGCCAAGACCAAGCCACCCTGCATAGGGCCTTTCATCTAAAGGTCGTGGTCCGTCAAAGACTTCAGGGGTGAAAATTTGCTGAGTTAAACCCACCCCATACCGATAGTCCACCCCCTGTTGATGATCGAGCCCCCATAGACTACTGGTGAATCGATTAGAAGCTAGAGCTTCGGAGAGTCTATTTGCGTGATACTGAAATGCGGGAACACTGTTAGAATTAGAGCTGTAATCAGACAGCCACGAAAGCCTCACTCCGCTCGTGTAATCTTGGTCCGTTCCCGTAAAGATGTCATTATCACCATAAACGCCAAAGGTGCCACCTGTGAAATCAGGGAAAATAGCAGTTTTTTTTCCCTCAGCAAAGCCTGCTACGGAAGTCCCAAGTAAAAGGAGTAGAAAAATAGTACGAGTTGTCATCGTTTTCATGCGAGTATATACGCCACAAAAGTGCTTTTCTAAAGGAGTGAAATGAGATTTTTCTGTCTTACAAAAAAGATAAAAAGGAAGGGCGAGGATTAGGATTCAATATTTTTATGAACCTAGACTGTGTGTTAGCTATATAGAGAAGTCAGCTCTTT
>JALZVA010000046.1 GCA_023301335.1 Akkermansiaceae bacterium | reverse complement strand
GGTTTCATCGACTGCGGTATCACAGGACTCGACTGGGCTTATGAAAACAATGCCGAGCTAATTGACCTTGCGGAACTTCCATACTCTCGTGCCACGACCCGCCCTACTAAGTGGGTTTTAGTCGTTCCTGAAGACTCTCCGATTAAAAGCGTAAAGGATCTCGAGGGGAAAAGAATTGCTACTGAAGGCGTCGGGATTACAGAACGCTACCTAAAAGAAAAAGGAGTGAACGCCGAGATCGAATTCTCTTGGGGTGCTACAGAGGTGAAAGTCCCTGACTTGGTTGATGCTATTGTTGATGTGACTGAGACAGGAAGCTCTATCCGAGCTAACAAACTCCGTATCGTTGATACCCTTTTAACCAGTTTTCCTCACTTCTACGCTAGTCCTACTTCCTATGAAGAACAGTGGAAAAA
Source organism: Akkermansiaceae bacterium (assembly GCA_023301335.1). Classification (GTDB taxonomy): domain Bacteria; phylum Verrucomicrobiota; class Verrucomicrobiia; order Verrucomicrobiales; family Akkermansiaceae; genus Rubritalea. Next base: position 19,133 of record JALZVA010000046.1, on the reverse strand, counting down.
AGAAAAGATGGATCGCTTCGTCCTCATGCTTAAAGCCGCTCTTAATGCCCGTGGAAAAGTGGGCCTAAAGATGAACCTTCCTGAGCCTGCACTCAAAGAAGTGCTCGACCTCATTCCTTCATTACGCCGCCCCACTGTCGCCAAGCTCGCCGAAGAAGGCTGGATTGCCGTCGAGACAGTCATTGAAGAAGATGTTGTCCGTCAAATCATTCCTGACCTAAAGGCAATTGGTGCAGAAGGCATTATTGAGTATCCACTCAGTAAAGTCGTCTCCTAGGCATCTTTGATTTTCACTCTGCTCTTGTCCTTGTTCATTCAGGACAAGAGCATTTTTTTGCTTAAGGAAAGAGCCCTCTTTGAGCCTTCACATCAGCCACCTCCCTAATGCCGATTGCCAAGGCTGCCACACGGTTAGAGATGTCATTTTTCTGTCCATATGAGCAAACACGATCGAACGCAGCTTTTAACATGGTTTCTAATTTACTAAGAACCTCCTGCTCACTCCACTGCATCCGTTGTAAATTCTGCACCCATTCAAAGTAACTCACCGTCACCCCTCCAGCATTACAAAGAATATCAGGAACTAGGAAAATATCTCCTCGTTTTTCTATAATGGTGTCTGCCTCAGGGGTGGTTGGCCCATTCGCCCCTTCTGCTAGAATCCTGCATTTTAACTGCGCTGCATTTTGCTTGGTGATCACTTGCTGCATGGCTGCGGGGACTAGTACATCGCACTCCAAGCTTAGCATCTCCTCAGGGTCATATGCCTCACTTCCTGGGAAGCCAGCTACTCCGCCAGTTTCTTTCACATAGTCGATAAGCTCTCTTATCCCTATCCCCTCAGGATTATAAATAGCTCCTGAAATATCCGAGACGGCAATCACCTTCGAGCCAAAGCGTTCAAGTGTCTGAGCCGCATAACTTCCTACATTACCGAAACCTTGGACAACCACAGATCCCTGCTGGATACCTATCTTATGCATCGCTAACGATGCACAGAATGCCACTCCATGCCCAGTGGCAGCTGTGCGTCCCAGCGAGCCTTGGAGGTTTACAGGTTTTCCTGTAACCACTCCTGGAACCAAGTATCCTTTATGCTGAGCATACACATCTGTGATCCATGCCATTGTCTGCTCATTCGTCCCCATATCAGGAGCCATGACATCTACCTCAGGACCAATAAAAGGAGTCATCTCAGAGGCAAAGCGACGTGTGACGGCCTCCACCTCACGTGCAGACATCTTTCTAGGATTACACGTCACCCCACCTTTGCCGCCACCAAATGGTAAACCCATCAACGCGCACTTCCAGTTCATCCACATGGCAAGGGCTGCCACCTCTCCCAGGTCTACATGCTCGTCATAACGTAAGCCCCCTTTCACTGGACCGCGTGATAAGTGATGCTGCACGCGATACCCACTGAACACTTTTGTCGTCCCATCATCGAGTCGGATCGGTAGAGAGACGCTGATCATTCTCTTTGGCCACTTACAGCGCTCACGCACATCTTCAGAAAGCTTTAAAAAATCAGCTGTCCTATCAAACTGTTCAGCTGCCATTTTGAAGACTGGATTCCCTAACAATAGATCGTTCATTCCTATCAATTTAGCATTTTAGTATCTTGTGACAAGGTTAGAACAGCTCCAATCACACGCCCTGAATACAGAGTATATTACAAGGCTCAGATTACAAAAAAGCCCCTGATCACTCAGAGGCTTTTAAATTATTTATCTCCTGCTAGAGTTCCTTAGTCCTCAGCAAGCATTTCGCCGCCATGGTTAAGAATAAACTGAAGATCTTCTACACCGAGGTTACTTGCGAAGCCTTCGTCTCCAAGTACGTTGGTCACGAGAGCTGTCTTCTGGTGCTGAAGCACACGGATTTTTTCCTCTACAGTTCCGCGTGTGAGCAAACGGTAAGCAATCACCTTGTTCTTCTGACCAATTCTGTGTGTTCGGTCAATCGCTTGGTTCTCCACCGCTGGGTTCCACCATGGATCATAGAGGATCACATACGATGCTGAGGTCAAGTTAAGACCAGCTCCACCCGCTTTAAGCGAGAGCATGAAGACGGAAGGATCTTTGGTTGTTTGGAAATTCTCGATCTCTCCTTTACGGTCCTTAGTCTGCCCAGTGAGGTAATTGTAAGCACGGCTTTCCGTTTCTAAACGTGCCTTGATAATATCAAGCATCGAAACAAACTGAGAGAAGACGAGCACCTTGTGATTTTCTTCACGAAGTTGATCAAGCAAGTAGAATAGAGCGATCATTTTGGCACTCTCTTCCTTGAGATACTTCGGGTCAATTAAGCCAGGGTGACAGCAAATCTGACGTAGCCTCATCAACCCCTGAAGGATCGCAAAGCTGTTCTTCTTCACTGCTTCATCTGAGTCTAGGCCAAGTAAGGCTTGCTGAATTCTCTTAAGCTCAGCCTTATAAAGATCTGCCTGAATTCCCTCCATGTTCGCAAAGACCTCTTCCTCTGTTCTTGGCGGAAGATCTTTTGCTACCTGTAGTTTTGTTCTACGCAGTAGGAATGGGCGTAATCTTGCGGCGAGGCGATTCTGTGAGCTTGGGTCCTTACGCTTGTCGAAGCGTTTCTTAAAGTAAGCACGTGTCCCCAATACTCCAGGCATAGCGAAGGCCATAAGTGACCACATATCCATCAGGCGGTTCTCAATCGGAGTACCTGTAAGGACAAGGCGATTTGTGGAGTTGAGCTCTCTAGCTGCTTTTGCTGCTTTTGAATCAGGATTTTTAATCTGCTGTCCTTCATCAAGAATAACTGTAAGCCACTTAATATTGTTGAGATCTTCTCCACACACACGAAGCTGTGCGTAGTTAAGAACCACGATATCGAGCTTGGTTTGTGCTTCCTTTATATCCAGATCATCTTTTGATCTTAGGACCTTCACCTTAAGATTAGGTGAGAATTTCTCTGATTCTGTAGCCCATACATCAAGAACTGACTTAGGACAGACTACCAAAGCAGGCATTTTCTGAGCCTTCTTCTTCTTGATATTCTCTTGGTTTACACTTCTTAACCAAAGGATATAAGTGATCGACTGAATTGTCTTACCTAGACCCATGTCATCAGCGAGGATACCACCGAAGCGGTTGGTAGCGAGATAAGCGAGGAAGCGGAATCCTTCCACCTGATAAGGGCGAAGAGTTGCGTTAAGTTCCTCTGGAACATCCACGTCCACATCCACTTGAATGTCTTGTGCTGAGTCTTTAATACTCTTCCAAGCCTTCGGATCAAAGACTTCTGCGGCCTTCGGATCAGCAAGCTGAAGTGCGTGCATACGGTGTGTCTCTCCAGAGAGGTCAAACGGATCTAGACCTAACCTTGTGACCGCATCACGCTGGTCATCATCAAGCTTAATCTCTAGTCGCATCCAGCCACCGTCTTCCATCCTTACATACCCACCTCTTGCCGCAACAAGCTGACGTATCTGCACCTTGGAAAGGTTCACTCCTTCAACATCAATAACAATTCTCAGATCAAACCAGTCAATGTCCTGATTCACCACCTCAAAGCGGATCGCAGCGGTGACAGGATCTGCTAAGAGTGTCTTAAGCTTAAAGTCCATTTCCACGTCAATGGACTTAGGCATTCTGCTCGCCCACTCTGCAAATTTTTCAGGGAACAGCTTCGTTACACGTGTTTTAAATTCTGATAGTTTATCATCATAGGTTAGCCCCATCTCATCTAACAAACCAGGTACTGGGTAAAGGTCTTCACGAGCAAAACGAAGAAGCTGAGAGCCCTTCACTGATTTCTGTTCCACGAGTTCCCAGCCTTCTTTGACAAGCTTTTCAATACGGCGGTCTTTCTTCTCCAGAGCAGTCACATCCATGACGAGGTGCTCTGTCTCAGCAGAGGTGAGCCCTTGTTCGATACGCATGACAAATTTTGGATAAAGAGAGAGATCTACTACATTTTTCTTCAGTGAAGCAGGTAGTGTTGCGCCGATCTTACGAAGGAATTCTACTCCTTCTAAAGAGCTTATCACTTCTTTTGGAATGTGATAACGTGGCTGCACATCTGTCTCCTTGATCCATCTTGGTGGGCCAGGGAAAACGGTCTCATCTGATTGGTAAAGTTCTTCACGCCCTGGTAGAAGTCTAACAGAGTGCGACACATTATCTTTTCCTTTCGTGACAAGTTGTAACGCGAAGCAGTCTGGCTGGTAAGGATCATCCTCACATTCCCAATGCAGTGCTTCCTTTACCACCTTGTAGTGCTTTTCATCCAAATTCACGACATACCCCTTAAGAGCGGGCTGACGGAAAATACGGTTCATGAAGCGGCAGGCCACTTCCGTATCGAGATCGAGAATAATCGGGTTATCCGAGTTATAGTAAGAGAGATAATGTTCCCAGATCACTTGAGAAGGAGCATCCATGCGTAAAGCTGCTTTAGAGAATAGCTCCACGAGTCGATCAATATCCTGCTTTTCACGTAAGGTGATGAACTCTCCGTCGTCCTCTTGGCACTCTACGCGCACTTCATTGATGGTCGACACAAGGCGGAATGAGCACTTGATAGGCGCTTCTGACGGGGAGCGTTCATTGACATCCTCTAGGCGGTCATACCACTCAGCGACTTCACGTTCCTTTTCCCAATCCAGCATTTTTTTCTGCACTGCTTCGAGGTCAGTGATGCAGTTCATGAAGTCTGGATAAGGCAACTTTTTCTTGTAGAATGCGTAGGCTAGGTAATTCCAGAATTCGACAATATCTCCAGGAGGCATTGGCCAAAGTTCGAGAGGCTCGTAACTTACGATATCCCATCTTGGAGTGAGGCGTACCATGTCATGATCGTGAAGTTCTCCTTCGATCACATAACGGCGGTAACGTTTTTCTACTTTAGAAACAAAATCTGCTTCTTTGTCATCACATTCACGCTCAAGCTTTTCTTCGATGAAGTCAATAATGGCGACATCATCAAATTCATTAGGTGACTCAGGTAGATCTTCTCCCCTGTGCATCCGCTCCATCATCGTGGCATACAAGCACGTGCCAGCAACGGTGTCGTCATCTGCAGTGCAGCTCCCAAACCAGCGATTCCCTTGCAGTCTAAGACTGGTCCGGAATGTGCCTTTTTTGTGCTCTACACGGCCTTGGATAAAAAGATGGTTTCCGAAAATCTGAGTGACCGCACCTTCCTGTTGGATGCTTTCCCCTTCTGTTCTAGATTTTTCTGAAAAACTGTTTAAAAAATTTAACGTCGCTCTGTCTGGATTCATATGTCAGTAAGCAAATTTCTTTGATTTCGCCTTAACTTACCCTCCACGAGAGGGAAGCCAACTACGTTTATTCGTAGCTGACCATAGCAAGGCTGCAGTTCAACTTTATAGCCTAGTTAGGGACTAGGGCAAGATAAAGTTGGTTCATTTTTGAGGGTTCTCACCTCCAACACTTCAGATTTCCTTACAAACAAAGTATTCAACAGCCTGAGGACAATCTCTATATAAAGAAAAGCAAGTAGGTATTGGACAACTGCTTTTTCAACATTTACAAAACCACCTCGTAAAGATGGCGAACCAAAAACACATAAGTATGCAAGCCTTACGGATCGTCATCATCCCAATGATAGCCTTAATTACTTTGCTAAGCTCCTTCATTCTGATCACTTCCACCCCACCAATCTGGGAGACCATCTATGATACAGCGGTCCCCAAAGGAGGCAAGATCAAGCCCGAGTGGAGACTGGACGCCAAGCGTATCAGTAGAGCCTATTGGGAGGATAAAAGCTACACAGAAGTAAACCAATCCCTCACCTCTACTCGACTCTATAAAAAAGAAATCGATCACTTCACGGATGTCCGTAAGCTCATCCACCTTTTGGTTTTCCCATTAGGTATTGGGCTAAGTATCCTGATCATCTGGAGATGGGTGCTCAAACAGCCCATTGGATGGTTTTACAGCTTGCTCTACACGTCTTTACTCGGGATCACTCTCGCCATCTGGAGCATCATCGCTTGGCGTCACATGTTCCGCAGCCTTCACTGGTGGATCTTCCAAGACGATAGCTGGATACTACCGAAGGGCTGTGCCTCCCTCATTCTCTTTCCTTACTCGGTCTGGCAAATGGTTGGCGCAGTGGTGTTAATCGCTTTATTTCTCAGCTTAGGAGTGTTGAGTGTTCTCCAAATGCTCCAATCCAGAAAAAGTAAAAAGAATTTAGAGAACGACTCTTAGCGTCGCCCCTGCAGAGCACGCATCAAGGTGAGCTCATCCACGCTCTCCATCCCACCCCCTACTGGCATTCCTTGAGCAATTTTTGTGACCTTGCACTCCAGTTTTTCTAATAGTTCCGTGAGATAGTTCGCTGTAGCCTCCCCCTCCACATCTGCGGTTAGGGCGAGGATGACTTCCACCCCAGGTACTGCGGCCACGCGCCTAAGTAGCTGCTCAATCCGCAAATCATCAGGAGTGACATTATCCAAGGGAGCAAGCTTCCCGCCCAAACAATGAAAATATCCTTTAAACGCTCCCGATCTCTCTAAAGGCAACACGTCTGTGGCTTGCTCAACCACGCAGATAAGAGATAAATCACGCCCCACAGCATTACAGACCGAGCATTCCCCATCATCTGCAAAAAAACCACATACCGTGCAAGGCTGAATACTAGCCTCTGCTGCTACCAAGGCTACCGAGAGCTCAGCTGGGTTAGCACGCTTATGCTGAATCATCCACACAGCCACCCTCTCCGCTCCTCTAGGGCCTATCCCCGGTAGCTTTTTGAGTGCATCAATGAGCTGCACAATCGGCTTTGGATAATCAATCTTACTCATTTATCCTTGCTGACTTTGAAACTCTGAGAATTTGCCGCCTCCACCTTTTTTACACGTGGTAACGGGAGGCTCGCTTCATTTTTCTTCGAAGACTTTAAATCGGGAACTGGATCAGCCTTCGCACCAATTTCTTCCTTCTTTACTTTATCTTTATCAGACTCCGTAGCAGCTCGCTTTTCAGTTTGAATTTTCTTAATATCAGGGGCTCTCACCTTCGCCACATCAACCTTCTTACTTTGGCCAGATGACTCTGGTGTGCCCTCTACCTCCACAAACATATCGCAGGGCATGTCATGCTGAGCACCATAAATAAGCGCAAACACAACTGCAAAAATAAGTCCCACAAGAACGGTCAAAGGGAAAAAGAAATAACCTAACAACGAAGCCGTGAATCCTGTGCCCACAACTAATACAATAGCACAAGCCGCCAAAAAGAGCCTCCTCCACAAAGCCCTTGAATCTAATACAAAAAAGGAAACCAGCAGAGCTACTACTATGGCCAGCCCCAACTCTAAGGCTGGACTCAAGTCATGCGCCTCTTCTGGGAGCAGCCGCATCTCTTCTAACCAACTGTGTGCCTTCAACCTCGCTATATCAAACACACCCAAAAGGCTAAGCGTTGCCGCCAGCACTCCACCGCACAATCCACATAAAAGGGTTGCGACAAAAAGATTTCCTTGTGGTTTTGGTGTTTCAGGAGCTGGATCCATCAGTCCCTTGTTAGTGCTAAAATCAATTTTGAAAGTCTAGCACAGGTTTTAAATTTTATATTTAAACAAAAAAAGAAGTATGGTGTATGCACCATACTTCCCTCAAATCCGTCTCTAATAGACGCTCGCTATGACTTATAGCGGAGACGCTTCTTATGGCGGTTAGCCTTCATGCGCTTACGGCGCTTATGCTTACTAATCTTGGCCTTACGGCGCTTTTTTAAGTTTCCCATAGTAATGTTTAGGTTGAGTTAATAATATGAATGTTGTCAGTCAGCCAGTGACAGCTGGACGGACGGTAGTGCTTTTTCCTATTCTGGCAAGGTTTTTTCTACTGAAATCATCGCTAAAGGTGCCATGTAGCAGAATAGAGCCCTTTAAATATTTTATTCGGTGCCAATCACCCCTTTCAATAATCCATCTCTTCCTCTTCAGTCAGACATTTTGCTTTTCTTTTTGCCAAATAATTTCAAGCTATGACTCGAGTTTGAGATCAAACCTGTTCTTTTTTTTAAAACTGCCAAGTTTTTGCTTGGCAAATAGGCTCTTTTCTCGCAAGTTCCCGCTCCGTCGCACTGGAGCGAGCAAATTCAACACTTTAAACATATTATGGTAGCAATCAGACTTAACCGCCAGGGAACTAAAGACCGCCCTTATTACAAAATCGTAGCTGTCGACAACCGCAAGCGTCGCGACGGTCGTTACATCGAACAAATGGGAACATACAACCCGATGCTTGATGGAGTGAACTACAAGATCGACCTCGAAAAAATCGACAAGTGGATCGGCAACGGCGCTCAGCCATCTGACACTGTCAGAGATATCATCAAGAAGGCTCGTAAAGAGACCCTTAACGCCTAAACTCGGCTCAGCTCCAGCAACTCATTCTAAAGAGGCCACGTGAGCATTATTTGCGTGGCTTTTTCGTCTCTCTTCTATTTCCCTATAGCTAAGCAGCTAAAAACTCGCTTGACTCTAAATAGGCAGATGACTATCACCCCCACCTAAAGTTCTAAACATTCAATTCTATCATCCAATGGCTACTAAAGAAGTAATTCTCAAAGAAAAAATCGCAGGTCTCGGCGCAGAAGCTGACGTGGTAAAAGTTAAGGCAGGTTTTGCTAATAACTACCTCGTTCCTCAAGGTAAAGCTCTCGAAGCTAACAAGAACAACCTTCAACACATCGAAGACCTCAAAGCAGCACGTGCGAAGCGTGAAGCTGAAGAACTCACTGAAGCAAACGTTCTTTCTGGTAAGATTAAAAGCATCAATGCTAGTTTCCAGCTTTCTACAGGCCAGGACGAAAAAGCTTTTGGTTCTGTTACTTCTATTGATATCCAGAAGAAGCTTGAAGAAAGCGGCGTGTCTGTTGACCGCACAGCAATCCTTCTCAAATCTCCTATCAAAAGCACTGGTAAGTTCGACGTTGAAATCAAGCTTCATGCTGAGATTTCAGCTATGCTGAACGTGAACGTTTCTTCTAAGGAAGACTAAACGATTCTTATAAAATCTTTTTACAACAGGTCTTTACCTTATACGGGTGAAGACCTGTTTTGTTTTAGCTCTCCCCTTTTTACCTCTCATTTTAACAGTGCGTATGCTCCAATGCGTGCGACTACTCCGTATGCGCTTATTTTTTCATATAATTTGTCGCTTTCGCCTTGCATAAGGCACCTGTCCAGCTAGTTTTCCCATCCATTGGTCAAGTAAATCCACTGTCGGTGCCTCATGGTGGATTTACGTAAAGAGGCAATATTGACCAATGGAAAACTAATAAAACAAACAAAAAAAATAATGAGCGTTAACGCTGAACTAGTGGAACTTATCGATAGTAATTTCCGCGAATTTCAAGAGGGATCAATTGTAAACGGAACTATCATCGATATCCGCCCTCAAGTCATCCTAGTAGACATTGGTTACAAGTCTGAGGGTGCCATCTCTACATCAGAATTCGAAGACGAAGAAATCGAAGTCGGTGATGAGATCGAAGTCTTACTTATGAAGCTTGAAAACGACGAAGGCATGGTTGTGCTTTCTAAGGAAAAAGCTGCCCATAAGCAAAACTGGGAGAAGATCGTTGGAGTTTACAATGAAGGTGGACTCGTCAAAGGTAAAATCAAGAGTGTCGTTAAAGGTGGTCTTATGGTGAACGTCGGTGTGGAAGCATTCCTCCCAGGTTCACAGGTAGACATCATACCTCCAAAAGATCTCAACGAATACCTTGGTAAGGTCTATGAATTTAAAATCGTAAAGGTTAATGACGAGCGTAAGAACATCGTTCTTTCTCGACGTGAAGTGATCGAAGCTGAGCGTGCTGAGCTTCGCCAGAGCTTCCTTCAGACTGTCAAGGTGGGAGACAAAGTGGACGGACAAGTGAAAAACATCACTGACTTCGGAGCTTTCGTTGACCTTCAGGGCATGGACGGACTACTTCACATCACAGACATGAGCTGGGGACGTATCAACCACCCATCAGAAATGCTCCACATCGGTAAAACTATCGAAGTGCAGATTCTTGACGTGGACCGTGAAAAAGAGCGTGTCTCACTCGGTCTTAAGCAAATGGCTGACAATCCATGGGAAGATATTGAAGCTCGCTACCCAATCGGTCAGCGCGTGAAAGGATCAGTTACTAAACTTCTTCCTTACGGTGCATTCATCGAAATGGAAAAAGGAGTTGAAGGACTCGTTCACGTATCTGAACTTTCATGGGTGAAGCGTATCACACGTCCATCAGACGTGCTTGAGCTTGACCAGGAAATCGAAGCAGTTGTGCTTGGTATTTCTATCGAAGAGCAGAAAATCTCACTCGGTGTGCGTCAGCTTGAAGCTAACCCATGGGACGAGATCGAAGCACGCTACCCAATCGGGAAGCAGATCAAAGGCGCTGTGCGTAACCTCACTACTTACGGTGCATTCGTAGGTCTTGAAGAAGGCATCGACGGTATGATCCACGTTTCTGACCTTTCATGGACACGTAAGATCAACCACCCATCTGAAGTTCTCCAGAAGAACGACGAAGTGGAAGCAGTCGTTCTCTCTATCGATAAAGACAACCAACGTGTGTCTCTCGGTGTGAAGCAGAATGAAAACGATCCATGGGCAGAAATCGATGGTAAGTTCAAGGTTGGTGACCTCGTTAAAGGACAGGTTGCTAAGATCGCATCATTTGGTGCATTCGTGAACCTCCAGGACGATATCGACGGACTCATCCACATATCACAGCTCTCTGAAGACCATGTTGAAAAGGTCAAGGATGTGCTCAAGGTTGGTGACGATGTTGAAGCTCGCGTGATCAAGGTAGACAAGGTAGAGCGCCGTATCGGACTCTCCGTGAAAGCTGTCGAATACTCCGAAGACCAGCTTCAGAAGGAATCTCAGTCATTCGAGACACTCCGTCCGAACAGCGACTTCGTTGGACTCGAACAAGCCTTCAATCTCGCCTCTGGTGATACTGAAGAGTGGAGCCCATCAGAAGAGAAATAGTTCTCTCTGTAAGTCATCCTTAAATATCTCAAACCACGCTGGTTATCCAGCGTGGTTTTTTTTATACACAGAAAGGAAGCTCAGCTCCACATTCCTAAGCATTCCAAGAGAGGCTTTTCTATGCACATACCGACCTTTCTCAATCCCGTTTTACTCGGTGCTGTAATTCTCTGTACACAAAAAAACGCAGAAGCTTTCAGTGAAGCTGCTGCGCTTTTTTAAATTTATTTTCAATTAAGAAAATAAGAATGGTTTAACTAGTGTAGGCTGATTCCACCCGCTTGGCTACATCCTTATAGCCATAATCCGTTTCATAGATTTCCTTAAATGCTCCTAAGGCATTTTCTTTATCCTCCATTACTGCGTGAATCATTCCTTTTTCATAGAGCACCTGCTTTTTCATATCATCCATTGTATGCATATCTTCCAAGGCGTCATTGAGTTGTTTGATTCCTAAATCAAACATCCCTTTAGCTTTAAAAGTTTGTGCAAGGAGTAGTAACGAACGTGTGCGCACATGAGGATTTCTCGCGGCTTGCTGAAGGTGAGGAATAGCTTCTGAGTATTCTTCTTTTTCGTAATACGCGTAGCCCAGGTCATATCTAAGAGAAGGGTCTGTAGGATTTGCATCCACGCGAGTTTTTGCATCTTTAACTCTTTTTTCAAGGCGCTTACTTTTAGCTTCTTCATACCTTGCAACCACTTCTGGGTCATCAGGATTTGCCTTAAGTTCACGTTCTACACTCCGGAATTCTTCATCTTCTATTTTTTTAGCCATCATAGTGGCTTTATTTTTCAACGAAATATCATTCTCAGAGAGTTCATATGCCCATGAGTAAAATACGTGAGCATCTGGGGCGTAGCCCATTTCTTCATAAAGATTGGCAATTTTCTTTACCGTCTCAATATCATTCTGATTTTCAGAATAGTCATCCATCAGGTTTGCGAGGCGATTTCTGAGCTGCTCACGTGTCATTCCCTGGATTTCATCCTGCTGAAGCTCTACGGTTTCCTCCTCATCTTTACGCTGAAGTTTATATTCTTCTTTTTCATCGGATTTGCCTTTCAGCATAGACGCTCTAGCAGCAGCATCTTTACTCCCCTTTTGAGCTTCCATATCTGTAGGGTCTCTCATGACGATATCATTATAGACTTCTACAGCCTTTTGAGGCAGATCTCTAGCTAAGTAATGGTCAGCAAGCTTATGAAGAAGGTTAGTGTTTGAAGGAGCCCCTTTTCTCACTGTCTCAAGAGCAAAACTAGCTGTATCCAGCATGTTGAGCTTCATCGATGCGTCAAACAAAAGGTCGTTCAACTGTGGAGCAAATGGATCCTTAGCTAATTCAACCTCTAGCATTGGTAAGGCCGATTCAGGCTCATTCCCTTTCACTGCAGAACGTATCTTAGAAGTTGAGAATCCTCCGCCCGAACTTAGGAATGCTGTCATTCCTCCTGTTTTTTTAGACTTTTCAATCCCGCCTTCAAAGGCTGCACATTTTCGTGCAAGCTTCCGAGCATCTACAAACCCAGGAAACTCTTTAAGAATAGCATGGCTTAAGCTCACAGCGTACTCATGGTTATCTAATTCAAGAGCACTCAAAGCTCTGAGCCAAAAGCCCTTCATTTTTTGGGATAACCCCGTATCCTTGATCTCTTCAATTTTCTGAACCATTCTAATGCGTTTTAACTTATATTTAATTTCATCCAAATATGGACATATGTGAAAACTAGGAGCTCTCCCTTATTTCACACAATTTAACGTGTATGTATGCTACTAAATTGTCATCTACTAACGATTTGGCAAGACAGCATTACAAAAAATCTTCTTTTTTATACTAAGATTTTTAATTCTAGTTCGTAACCTTCGCTAGAATGTCATGAAGTCGGTTCACCATTCCTTGTGGGTTATCCAAAAGACCAGCGGCAAGCATTGCATTATCAGCGAGCTGCTCGGTTACAAGCTTCGCTAATTCTTCATTACTGCTCTGCATAGCGGAAAGATTTTTAATCACTTCGTGGCGCGGGTTAACTTCGAGAATAATCTTAGCCTCAGGCACTTCCTGTCCCATCGCCTTCATCATTGAGCGCATTTGAGCGTTTGGCGCATCGGCTGGCGCTAAGGCGGCAACTGGAGAATTGACGAGGCGTTTACCGGCTTCGACTTTTTCAACTCTGTCTCCTAAGTTTTCCGCCATAAATGCCGAGAGCTTCTCTAGTTTATCCGCTTCAAGAGCTTCTCCCTCTGTATCTACGTCTTCTAGTTCGATGTCCGCACGGTCAGCACAGATTAGCTTTTTACCTTTATACTCAGGCATTGAGTCGAGCACATACTGATCTACTCCATCCATGAAGTAGGCAACCTCTATACCTCTCTTTTTAAAGGCTTCAAGGTACGGGCCATTTTCGATAATCTCTCTTGAGGCACCTATCAGGTAATAGATAGCTTCCTGGTCTTCAGGAGCACGATCGATATATTCTGCAAAGGATGAGAACTTTCCATTTTCGGTCATCGACGTTTCCATTCTTAAGAGCCCTGCAAGCTGTGCTTGATGCTCAAAACTCGTGGCTACCCCTTCTTTAAGGAAACGTCCAAATTTCGCATAGAACTCTTCATACTTCTCAGGGCTGTCCTTGGCTTCTTTTTCTAAGAATTTAAGAAAGCGCTTGGTGATGAGTTTATTGAGCTTCTGAATCAACGCACTATCCTGCATGGATTCACGGGAAATATTGAGCGGCAAGTCTGCGGAATCGATGACCCCTTTAAGGAATCTTAACCACTCAGGAAGTAACTTCTCTGGCTTTGCATCGATCAATACCTTACGGCAATACAAGGAAACGCCAGCTTCCATCTGTCCCATCCCGAATTGCTCTTGGTTTTCATTAGGAACAAACAGTAGCGCATTGATCGCTAATGGCGCATCCGCACTGAAGTGCATCGTGTAGCGAGGCTCATCCCAGGCGTGAGCTACAAACTTATAAAATTCATTATACTCCTCCTCTGTCACGTCTGATTTCGACTTCAACCAAACTGCATCCACCTTATTGATTAACTCTCCATTAAGCTTCACTGGGAAGGAGACGAAGTTTGAGTATTTCTCTAAGATCGCCTTAATGGTTGCCTCTTGGCTGAACTCTTCCATCCCTTCTTTGAGGTGCATGACCATTTTTGAGCCACGCTGTGCATCTTCAGCATCATCAATAGAGTATCCAGTGGTGCCGTCTGAGCTCCACTTTAAGGATTCTGCAGAGTTTTCCCAAGAATGGGTGTAAACGTCCACCGTTTCAGCGGCCATGAAGGCTGAGTAGAATCCTACCCCAAACTGACCAATCACATCCGCATTCGTCTCCCCTTTTTCCTTTAGTCCTTCAAGAAAAGACTTCGTCCCTGAGTGAGCGATCGTTCCTAAATTCTCCGCGAGTTCCTCACGTGTCATTCCTATCCCATGGTCTGAAATAGTGAGTGTTTTTGCCTCTTCGTCGGTGGTGATAGTGATCTCCAGCGGGAGGTCTCCCTGATAAATTTCATTTTCGGTAAGCTGCTTCAAGCGGAGCTTTTCCAGTGCATCTGCGGCATTCGATACGAGCTCGCGAACGAATATTTCCTTATCAGTATACAGTGAATGAATTACAATATCCAAAAGTTGCTTCACTTCTGCCTGGAAGCCATGTTGATGCTGAGTTTCTTTCGTCATAGATAGTATTTAATTTAGAATCGCCAAAATACCCAAGTCTTTCCATAGGGCAAGCCTCTATTTAGGTATTTCAGGAAAGAAAAACGACTGGTATCCACAGTCGTTAGTGACCTCTTTTTTTAGGTGCTAAATTTACAACACCAAATTGTAGAAGCTACAGTTTAAACCTCTATAAAATAGATTAAAACTGCTAAAAAATCACTTTTTTCACCGTCCTTTTCGTTACTCTTTATCCGTATCTTCCAAGATAAGAATTTTATCAGGAAGGGTGAGCCCAGGGACCGTGTGAGGGAATGAAGGCATGGTCACTACCCAGAGTCGCCCTTTTGCATCAAAGGCTATCTGCACAGGGTTGCGTAGTTCAGGAAAATCTTCCTCAGAAGCGACGAGGTTAACTTCATAATCTTTGGCGACAGTGAGTTCGACCATTTTGTGATAACGTGACACCTCCTTCCTATACTCATCTTTGCGTTCACGAATGCCGAAATAAACTACCGTATTTTGGGGACACACGATTTCTGCAACTCTCAGATGCTTCGCCGCGGCGGCAAGTGCAACTTCATACAGGTTCTCAGGGGATGGGGAACCAGCTCCTGCTATTTTCTCGGCAATCACTTTGGCCACAAGGCTATTCCCCGCCTTGTTTAAATAGATTTCTCTATCGGTAAGCTTCGGTTCAGAAGCCGCGTAGGCTTTTTTAATAGGGGTGAAAATGTCGATATACTGAGCGTTAAACTCTTTCGCTAATTTCTCGATGGCGTTCGTGTAAAGCTGGAGATCTGCATTCCGCTCAGCAGAAACATCCTCACTAACAATAGGAGAAAGCATGACGACCTTTGCTCCCGGATGTGTATGCTCCAGCTGTGAAAGATGTGTTCTGTATTGTTCCTTGAAACTCTCTAAGCCTTTCTCTCCTCCTAACGATTCATAAAAACCATAGTCGAGAACAAGCGTTCCTGCGGACCATTTTTCGACCAGCTTTTTCATATGCTTGGCATAACCTTCTAGCATGATCCTGTATCCCACTTCATCCCCTGTCCAAGCAAAGCTACGAATGTGTAAACTCCCATTAGAATTCTTTTTTTTCCGCAATTTGAAGGCGAGCCTCTAGCTCCCGATATTTAAGTAAGCGCTCAATCATTGAATTTCCATAAAAGAGAATCGTGCTCTTTTTTTCTTTCTTTTTACCGCTAAAAATCACTCATTTTTAGAGTTTTTACGGATACTTTATCGTAAGTCCATCGCTCTACATCATTGACTGAATTGATAATTTGCCCATTATCATCGAATCATGAATGTGCACCACCTAGAGCTCTTCTACTTTGTCGCAAAGTACGAAGGCATCACTGCCGCTGTCCGTAAAATGCCCTATGGTATTCAACAACCTGCAGTAAGTGGTCAAATCCTTCAACTAGAGGAAAGCCTAGGAGTGAAGCTCTTCAACAGAAGACCATTTTCCCTCACTCCTGCGGGAGAGGATCTCTACGACTTTATCTACCCATTTTTTTCCAAGCTCAAATCCGTCGAAGAAAAATTAAAAGGAGAGGAAAGCAAGCATCTAAGGATAGCGGCATCCGCAGCAGTGATGAGAAACCACATTCCACAACTTCTTGGATCTTTACAAAACTCTGTCTCAAACCTCCGCCTCACCTTAAAAGAGATCGAACCTTCAGATGTCCATAACTGTGTCACCAGTCAGCAAATTGACATCGCTATCACCGTTTTACATGGTCATCTCACTGGTGGAGTCACTGCTGATGAGCTCCTTAATCTTGATACTGTGCTCTACGTCCCTCATGACTGGGAGGTCTCCAGTTTTGAAGAGTTATTAGAAGAAAACACCGAAGGCAAAGGCTATATTATTGATAAACCTCTTATTGGTCTCCCTGAGCATGAGGCGATTAGTCAAATTTTTGACAAATCTCTTACCGAGCAAGAGGTGCTCTGGCCAGTGAGCATTGAGGTGAACTCCATCGAACTGATCAAGCAATATGTCAACATGGGCTTCGGAGCTGGTATCGGGGTGAAAATACCTGGAGCTGAGCTCGACCCCGGGCTCAAGCTCATCCCCTTACCCAAAGTGCCGCCTGTGGTGATTGCTGCTATTTACCAAGGAAGGCCTAAACCTCTCGCTGCAACTTTTCTTCAAGCTGTTAAATCCAAGGCAAAAGCACTTTGTGAGCTTGGCTAAACCCGTCTTTTGCGTTGCCAAAACCTTACGAGCAAGCTTTCATACGCCATCTCGATGTCAGAAAAATCCAAAGGACAAGTTTTCCTTAGCAGACTGATCAGCACTCTCGTCTTATGGGCAGCAGTGACTGGTGTGTTTATCAGTGCAAACCCTTGGGCCTTCGTGGCACTCATCTTCATTCTCGGAGCAGCAGCAGTGAATGAGTTCTTCACCATGGCAAAAAAAGGCCTCTTCCCTTCAGATAGAATCTGGGGCACAGGAGTCTCCATCGCTTACCTTGCGGTTGCCTGTATTCTACTCGCTGCACAAGGGAGCTGTGCATTTAGCCTCTTACATGAGCTCGACTCAGTGGTCATTGCAGGACTGGTCCTCTTTAGTTTTATCTACCAGCTAAAGTCTGCGGTTGTAGAAGATATTCCCTTTAAGAAGGTTGCCTCGACCTTAGTTGGCTTCCTCTATGTGGCATTCTTGTTTAGCTTCATGGCGAGGCTACTATTCTTAGACCCAACGGGCATGATCACATCCGCTGTGCCCGGTGCCTGGCTCGTCCTATGGGTCTGCATTGTTACGAAGTTCACAGACATGGGAGCTTATTTAACAGGGACTATCTGTGGCACTTTTATGAAAACCCATAAAATGATTCCACATATTTCTCCGGGGAAAACTTGGGAAGGATTTGTCGGTGCTATGGTGATCGCACTTGCTTCAGCATGCGGACTTTATGCGCTTCTCCCTGAGAAACTTCCGATGCTCTACAGCTGGACCCACGTCATTACTCTCGGGCTGATTCTCCCACTCTTCGCCGTCGTCGGGGATCTAGCAGAGTCCGTGATCAAACGGAGTCTCAAGGTAAAAGACTCAGGCTCATTTCTCCCAGGTATAGGTGGCGCTCTGGATCTGATTGATTCGCTTTGCTTCACCGCACCCGTGGTATACTTTTACCTCAGATGGGTTTCTCATTTCTAAACCTCAGCTATGTCACACGTTAAAAAATTAGTTCTGTTAGGCTCAACTGGGTCTGTAGGAAGTAGCACAGTAAAGGTGGCTAAGCACCTACCAGAGGAAGTTGAGATCATCGCCCTAGCAGGAGGATCACGTGCCGAAGAGCTCGCTCAACAAGCTATCGATCTCAAGGTAAAGCACGTCTGTATCTATGATAAGACTAAAGTTCCCCTACTCCGTTCAATGCTCCCTAGTGATGTTACGATCTACGTGGGCGAGCAGGGGCTCATCGAGCTAGCTATCTTAGAAGAAGCAGATATGGTCTTAGTGGCCATCGTTGGAACTGCTGGGCTCAAGCCAACATTAGCTGCGATTGAACAAAAGAAAACACTCGCTATAGCCTCTAAAGAAATTTTTGTCATGGCGGGAGAGCTCGTGATGCAACAGGCACGTGAGCATCAGGTCACTATCCTCCCTGTGGACAGCGAGCATAATGCGATCTTTCAGTGCCTCGCAGATGGTCGCCCAGAGCCTGAAATTTCCCGACTTATACTTACTGCCAGTGGGGGTCCTTTTCGAAAGCTCCCTGCTACTAATTTTAAGCATATCACTGTCCAAGATGCTCTCGCGCACCCGACCTGGAAAATGGGTCAGAAAATTTCTATCGACTCTGCTACCTTGTTTAATAAGGGGCTAGAAATGATTGAAGCGCGTTGGTTATTTGATATTCCGATGCCTAAGATTGATGTCATCGTGCACCCACAGAGCATCATTCACTCGATGGTAGAATATGTGGATGGCTCCGTCCTCTCACAGATGAATAGCACAGACATGTGCTTCCCTATCCAATACGCCATCACTTGGCCAAGACGAGTCTCCGGAGGCTTAATGCCTATCGATTTTAGTCAGCTACAGAAGCTCGAATTTGAAGCACCACGCTTTGATGATTTCCCCGCATTAAACATTGCTATTCAAGCCGGCACTGCCGGTGGAACTGCCCCCGCAGTGATGAACGCTGCCAATGAAGTGGCTGTGAACGCCTTCCTCTCTAACAAAATTGATTTCCCCTCTATTTGGGAAACTGTAGAACAGACCCTAGCTACCTGCTCTGCTCAAGATGCAAGTAGCGTGGAAGCCCTCATTGCTGCGGATGAGGATGCGCGCCGTATCGCTAAAGAGATCATTATCAAATGACTATCACTCTGAGGTTTCTCCCTGTTGCGGTGCTCTTCATCGCCCTACTATGGGGTAGTGCCTTTTCAGGGATCAAGACTATTTACCTCACTTGGGAGGAACAGGGCATTGAGCC
>JALZVA010000045.1 GCA_023301335.1 Akkermansiaceae bacterium | reverse complement strand
TGACGAAGGAAGCCCACCGTGGTCATATCCATCAAACCAATGAGTATTCTTCCCCATCCGTATTTACTTTCCCCGAATTCTCTTGCATGATGTTCCACCTCGATCTCCGCTGTATCGAACCCTTTGAAAGCTGCAATGGATGGCACCATACGGTGCATGTCTCCATACATAGGAAGACGTTTTACCACCTCTTTTTTATAAGCTTTGAATCCACAGTTATGGTCATGTAGTGCTACTCCTGAAATTTTGCTAATTACAGCATTGAAGAATCTACTTGGTAGAACCTTGTGCCAAGGGTCATAACGCTTACGCTTCCAGCCCGAGACAATGTCGTAACCCTCATCTAGTTTCTCAATGAATCTGGGAATTTCCTTAGGGTCATCCTGCAGGTCCGCATCCATCGTGAAGACAATTTCACCATTTGCCTTCGCATATCCTAAAGCCAGTGCATCTGCCTTTCCTCTATTCTTTCCGAAGCGAAACGCCTTCACATGCAACGTGCTCCTGACGGCAAGCTCTTCCATTTTTGCCCAAGTGGAATCACTTGAACCATCATCAATAAAGATAACTTCCCATTCATACCCAAGGGGTTTCATCTGCTCCCCAATCTCTCGATAAAGTGTATGAATGGTTTTTTCCTCATTCATGGCAGGAATAATGAAGCTTAGCTTCCTAACTGTATTTTTAATTTTTGTGGTTTTCATAAGAAGGATTGAATTTTTAAGTTCTCCTATGTTCTATGCTCGCACTGTGCCAAGCCTTCAAAAGAAACAATTAAACCACTAATTATAAACACTTTACAAAAGAAAAGAAGTTGTGAACGAGATCTCATTTGCAAAAAACAATGAATTTTTTACAGCCTTCTATCTAAACTTACTGTATAAAATTCATTGGTGAGGCAATTTTCTACATGCTTGTTCATTCTGAGCATTTTTTCCATCCCCGCATGCATGACGGTAGGGCCAGACTATGAGACGCCTTATGTGAACACCCCTGATGCTTGGACAGCCTCCATGACCACCGATCAGCATGCGCCGTTCACGGGATCACAACGCTGGTGGAAAAAGTTTAATGACCCAGCTATCCATAAGCTCATCGCCCTCGCGCGTGTGCAAAACCCTAACATCAAAATTGCCTCTGCAAGAATCATCGAAGGCTGGCATCAACGCCACGTCCTCTCAGCTGCATGGTACCCTGGCGTTGACTTCGAAGGCAGAGATGATCACGGGATTCTTTCCTACAACCGTGAAGGCGTGGACATCGATTTTAACGATTCTAATGGCCAGCTAGCGGAGATTCAAGTCGGATGGGAGATTGATTTTTTCGGGCGTATCAAACGCCAAGTCGAAGCAGCTGAAGCCGTCTATGCCGCAAGAGTAGAAGGCATGCGGGATATTGGAGTCTTCATCTACTCAGAAGTCATACTCCATTATATTGCTTATCGCACACTTGAAAAGCGACTCGCTACAGCCAATGAAAGTGTGCAAATTTTCAAAAAAATCGAGCGCATGATCCACATTCGTCATGAAGAAGGGATTTCCTCTAAACTGGAATTGTTCGAGGCCAAAGCACGCTTAAGTGCTAGTGAAGCTGATGTTCCACGCCTTCAACAAGAGCTTAAAACCGTCGCACTACGTTTAGCTGGTCTGTTAGACGTGCAGCCCAAAGATATTAAACAGTACCTTCCAAGAGGAAAGTCTATCCCTGTTCCTCCCCGTTCGATTTCAGTTGGCTCACCTTCTGACCTGCTCCGCTCCCGACCAGATATCCGCAGTGCTGAGCGTAGGATCGCAGCACAGTCCGCCAGAATCGGCATAGCCACAGCAAATCTTTACCCGCAGCTGTCTCTCTCAGGAGCTCTGAGCTACGAATTCCTCCGCCAAGGTGTCAGCACTGAAACTCTCACACGCACGCTCGGCTTAGGTCCTAGCTTACGCTGGAGAATTTTCCATGCCTGTGCAGATCGGCACCGAATTAGAGAACAAGATGCGCTTCTCTCTCAAGCCATCGATTTTTACGAAAAAACAGTGCTCGATGCCATCACCGATGTGGAAGTCAGTATCACACGCCTCGACCACACAAAGAAGCGTTATAAAAAACTCACCCAAGCACGTGATCAGTATAAGCAAGCGGCCGATCTCATGTTAGATGCCTATGAATTAGGTGAAGTAGACCTCCGTCGACTTCTTAACGCCCACAGGGATTATATCATTTTTAAAGATGAAAGCTATGCCTCTAAAGGAAGAATCGCTGCCCATGCCGTCCGACTCTATAAGGCATTAGGTGGTGGTGAACTCCCTAGCCCAGGAGATCCAAAGCAAGCGCTGCCGACGCATCCACCGAAATTTCCAGCTCAGCAATTTTAACCACACAATTCTCACTCAGCACGCACTCTTCCAATGCGATGCAAGAGCGATAACATTCCATAAAACCTAACGAACCAGATGATCCTTTTAACTTATGCAGCAAACGTTTCAGCTCTCCTTCGTTACCAGCCTCTACGGCACTTACACAATCTCTTAATATCTGTTTAGCATCTCCAATAAAGCCCTTGATAATAGCAATCACTGCAGCGTTGTCATCTCCTGCAAGCATTCGTAAATGATTCTCATCTAACTTTTTCATCCCTAAGGTAATACCCAGCAAATAATCTCATGGCAAATCCAAACCTGCTCATTATAGACGATGATCCCACCATCCGACAGCTTCTTGAACTGAAGGCCAACCATTACGGCTTTCACCCTATCACTGCCTCTGGGGCAAAAGAAGGCTTCACTCACCTCTCCGAGCAGCTTGATGTCATTTTACTTGATATCCAGATGCCTGAGATCGATGGCTTTCAAGCACTAGAAATCCTCAAGAAAAAAGGTAATCTTGTTCCTATTATTATACTCAGTGGAAAAGACGAGGCCGAATACGCAGTGAAAGCTGTAAAACTAGGGGCGATGGATTATATCTGTAAGCCTTTTGATCTCGACGAACTCTTCACCAAACTCAGAAATGCTAAGAAAGTCAGTTCTATCCAGAAGGAAAATAACGAACTCCGTGAGTCCTTAGCGCCGCCCAGTAGCTCAGTTGATCTCATTGCCGACTCCGCCGCCACCCAATCGATTATGGCAAAGGCAACCAAGGTCGCCTCACTCGACTCCACTGTCCTACTCACTGGTGAGAGCGGAACAGGCAAAGGTGTATTCGCCCGCCATATCCATGCTCATAGTCCACGTGCGAACAAACCCTTCATCACTGTCTCCTGTCCTGCCCTACCAAGAGACTTGTTAGAAAGTGAACTCTTCGGGCATGAAAAAGGAGCCTTTACAGGTGCTATCAAAAAAAGAATTGGAAAAATCGAAGCCGCTCAAGGGGGTACACTCTTCTTAGATGAAATTGGTGACCTCCCTATCGACCTTCAACCCAAGCTCCTCAATGTCCTCCAAGATCAGGAATTTTCCAGAGTGGGTGGCGAGACGGTTCTCAACTCAAATGTCCGTATCATTGCTGCTACCAACATTGATTTTCAAGAGAAGATTGCCAATCGGGAATTCCGTGAAGACCTCTACTACCGCCTCTCCGTCATCCCTCTTCAACTCCCCTCTCTGCGTGAACGACCTGAAGAAATCCTGCCACTTGCCACCCACTTTCTAAAAAGAATTGCCGCTGCACGTGGCACTGGATCTATTAACATCTCGACCGAGGCGCAACAAGCTCTCCAAGCCTACCACTGGCCCGGAAATATTCGTGAACTCGAAAACCTCATTGAGCGTGCCTCCGCCTTCTGTGACGACAACTGCGTCCAAGAACATGATCTCACAGGAAGTATCACAGCTCAGAACGACACCGACACCTCCATGAATGGGCTAGCTGGGCGCACTCTCGCAGAGATCGAAGCGCAGGCGATTTTACAAACTATTAAGCTCTGCAAGGGAAACAAAGCCGAATCTGCAAGAAGGCTAGGCATCACCGAAAAGTCTATTTACAACAAAATAAAGAGACTCAATATCACTATCTAATAGACATTTATGAAAGGCATCGTTTTTACTCAATTTTTAGACATGGTCGAAGAACAGTTTGGTTTAGAAACTGTAGACCATATCATCGAAGGTTCTGACTTACCGTCGGGTGGAGCATACACCGCTGTTGGAACTTACAGTCATAAAGAAATTGTCTCACTCGTGGGGGCGCTCTCAGAACACTCAGGTGTAGAAGTCCCGGTTCTACTCAAGGCTTTCGGTAAATACCTCTTCGTCTGCCTCAATAAAGCTTACCCAGCATTCAGGAACTCTGCTACCGATGCGTTTAGTTTTTTAGAAACTGTCGAAACCTATATTCATGTCGAAGTCAGGAAGCTTTATCCTGATGCCGAACTTCCCAGCTTTGAATGCTCTAGGCCTAACAATCCGGATGAACTGCATATGGTCTACACCTCTAGTCGACACTTTGAGGATTTATGCGAGGGCTTAATTGCCGGCTGTCTTGAGGAATTTAATTGTGATGCGACAATTTCTAGAGAGCAGCTCAATTCCGGTAAGGAACTCTTCATCATGAATAAATAACACCTCTATGTCAGACGACCCAAAAATTTGGCAGCGTAGATACGAGCGAGAAAAAAATGCACGTAAACAAGCTGAAGCTCTGTTAGAGGAAAAAAGCTCTGAACTTTATGAGGCGAACCTTAAGCTAGCAAAAAAGGTAGAAATCGAGTCCTCTCGTTCAGAACGCGAACTTAAGAAATTCACTGAACTGTTCCACTCTTCTATCGACGGCATTGTTCTCTACGACACATCTGGCAATATCCTCGATGCGAACCAGGCCTTTATCTCCCTACTTCAGCAGGATAATGTATCCTTAAAAGAAGCTCATCTCAGTGATTTTTACGCAGCTAGCTCACGCCCTAGTTTCGGATACGCACATAGTGAATTATTAGAAAAAGGGTCCAATCGATTTGAATCAGAATTCACCCGCGCTGACGGCTCTGCATTTCCAGCAGAGATCTCGACCACCAAGTTTGAAGTCGAAGGGGAAATCATTATTCAGGCGATTGTGCGAGATGTCACACAGGCAAAGCAACAGGAACAAGAGCTTAAAAATGCCTCTGAGATCGCCGTGAAAGCGAACCAGGCAAAGTCTCTCTTCCTTGCAACTATGAGCCATGAAATTAGGACTCCCCTTAATGGTATATTAGGGTTCACCGATATTTTACTTCTCGGCAGCATCACTAGTGAGCAAGAAGACCATCTCAATATCATTAAAAAAAGTGGGGATATGCTCCTCAATATCATCAATGATATTCTAGATTTTTCCCGTATCGAGAGTAACCAAATAGAGTTAGAGCACGCAGATTATAATCTCACAGAATGCATTGAAGAAACCTTAGAAATCCTCGCTCAACAGGCCGCCATTAAACAAGTAGATCTGCTCTACTTCATCGAAGAAGATGTGCCGCTACAACTTAACGGAGACATCGGGAGGCTTCGCCAAATCCTTCTCAATCTCATCTCTAACGGCTTAAAATTCACCAACGAAGGCTCTGTTCGAGTTAACGTCTCACTAGCAAGCGCGTCCCGTATCCAGTTTTCTATTATCGATACGGGAGTTGGCTTCGACGAACAGATCACAGACCAACTCTTCTCTGCCTTCCAGCAGGCAGACGCATCCACCACCCGTAAATATGGAGGCACGGGATTAGGACTCGCCATCTGTAAGCAACTGATCGAGGCCATGGGTGGTGACATCACTGCACATTCCACACCGGGAAATGGCGCAGAATTTTTCATCACTCTTCCTCTAGAAAAAGCGCTCTCCCCCTTACCTCTTTCACTCAGTACTGATTTCTTAAAGGGTAAAAAAATTCTAGTCGTGGACGACCACCCGACCAATCTAGAATACTTCGCAGCGCGCTTAAGCCATTGGCAAAGCATCCCCACACTCGCCTCACATCCACAGGAAGCTCTTGCACTCCTCGCTCAATCAGACCATTCATTTGACCTCCTTCTCATCGATATGCTTATGCCTGAAATGGACGGGATCACATTAGCAACACGCATTCGTGAGCAGTACCCACATCATGCTCCGATGCTACTCGTCACCTCAGCACGCCTAGAAGGAGAAGTCGATACAGCACTAAAAGTAGGCTACCATAAAGTCGTCTATAAACCTGTAAGAGAAAAAGATATCCTCAGTGCGATGCAGTCAGCTCTCGCCACTCTAGAGGATCCAGCAGACAAGAAGCAACCAGATCTTCATTTACTAACAGAGCGAGATAACGCCCAAACTTTCTGCCTTGTCGTGGAGGATAATGCCGTTAATGCTAAGCTAGCTAAAATCATGTTAGAACGCATCGGATTCGTCGTCCACATTGCTCACAATGGTCAAGAAGCCATCGACACTCTCTTACTCAAGCCCATCTACAAGCTTATCTTTATGGATATGCAAATGCCAATCATGGATGGTATCGAGGCTACCATCGCTATCCGTAAAGGTAAAGCTGGGCCAACTATGGCAAGCACCCCAATCATCGCCATGACTGCAAATGCGATGAAACAAGATGAATCAAAATGCCTTGCCGCAGGCATGAACGAATTTGTCCCTAAGCCTATACGCATTGATAAGCTCAATGAAGTGGTCGCAAAATTTACTCCAAACTAGTCCACCAGTGGACATTATTCTGACTTACGCGTTCGACTCACTACCCGTTACTGAATTTTTTATCTATTCTTAAAAAGTTAGGTTACAACTTTTCAATAAATTTCAGACACTCGGAAAGTGTGTATACGTCTTGGCGCTCTCCCTCATCATTTAAGATGGTAAAAAGACGCGCGTACCGATCTCCTATTTTTGCAATCGGAGCGACCTCTGCGCGTTGTTCATTCATGAGTATTGGCCATTGGAAGGACTCCTTAACAGCCCATTGCTTCACCCAGGAAGAATCTGAGTCGACACTCACCATTAAGAGTTCTACATCGGGATGCGGCTGGATCACTGAGTTGTAAATCTCCTTTAACTCATTGATATGCTCTTTACACTTTGCTGACCACTCAGCGGTGATATAAACCACATAGTATTTTACCTTTTTCTCAATTGGCTTAGAAGTGATTTCACCGTTTAACAGAATTACGGTTTCCCCCTCCAACACCTGCTCCATTAAAGGCTTAGGAAGCTCTTTGACTGGCTCCGGTGTCGGTCTCGGCTCAAGCTTTACCACGGACTCAGCTATTACGGGTGCTGGGGCAGGTTCGGCAAGCAACTCTAAGGTCTCCTCATTGATCACCACGGGCTTGGTGATCTTGGAGATTGAATCATCCTTCGAACAGGATACCAAAACAAATGAGATGAGCAGGCCGGTTAGGAGAGGAATCTTCATATCTAATGTTCCACGTTCTGACCTTCAATACGCTTTAGCATTGTATCTTTCACACGATTAAATACCACACTCCGAGCTCTTTTCACAATCAAGCTGGTAGCTTTTGAAGCTAACCATCTAGTGAGCCCTTTTTTTTCTTTTGAGCTAACGACTTCTCTTTTCTTTCTGAAAAGGGAAGTGAGTAACAGTGTGCTGATCGCTGAACCTGCCATGATTTTTCCACTATTATTTTTCACCCCGTGGGCTAGCTTCTGCTTTACATTTAAATTTTCCTTCAGCAATGCTTTGCTGTGGCGCATGGTTTCACGGGCAATAGCGAGTCGCTCTACCAGCTCCGCTTTCTGCTGCTCTACCGTGCTATCTATTTTTCCTCTTCCAGCCATTGCTTATCCTTTCTTAATTCAGCTTTACTCATAGAGAAAAGAGGCGCTCTCTTTTCTTTGAGGTTCATGAGGACGACTAGAACTACAACAATGTGCAAAATCAGCACTATTGCAGCCATCACCATCCACTCGATATGCAGCTCAGAGAGCGCTCCTAGCTTTCCACTAAGAAGCACTGATCCCACTCCAATCACAAGTGTCCAAAAGAGCACATAGCCAAAGCAACCAGCTAGGGCTAGAACGATGAGCAAGCTCAGCTTTCGCCTCATCACCTCCCCAGCTTCCTTCGCCTCTAAAGATAATAGCTCTGAACGTGCAGCGAAATAATCCCCAGCCGTTTCCTTAAAAAAACTTAAAGATTCTTTAAGCGATAAGGGTGCTTCCTCGTCCTCAAAAACATTTGGGTCATATCCCATAATATAGATGCGCTGACTCACGCCAGCTTGGAAAAATTAACGGCGAATAATCAAACCGATGACCACTCCTACACCAAATGCCCCGAGGACGCATTTAGTAGGGTTCTCGCGAACATATTCTTCTGCACTGCCGTGAATCTGGCGTGCTCTTTCTTTTCCTCCACGGATTCTCTCCGCTGCAGCGGTCTTAATACGCTCTGTGCGTGAGGAATTGGAGGCTGCTATCTTTGTTGGGTCTGCGATATCTTCTTGCATAATGAAAGTTCGTAAGAGTTAAAATTCTGTATTGAGGCTATATCGAAAAAAACAATCCTGCAAGCTTGTCCCGAAGAAAATTACGCAGCATTAGACTTTTTTCCCAATTCCTTAATTTAGCAGTTCCAAATTCCACCATTTTCGGTATCACCCACCGCAGTATGGCAGCCACGACTAATGAAGCATTAAAGATTCTCACCCAAGGAACCACGCATGTGATTTCCGAGAAAGAGCTGAAAGAAAAACTTGAGCTAGGACGCCCTCTACGCGTGAAGTTAGGGGTCGACCCCACAGCTCCTGATATCCACCTTGGGCACACGGTTGCGATCGAGAAATTACGCCAGTTCCAAGAGTTAGGGCATATTGCAGTGCTCATCATTGGTGATTTCACTGCCACCGTAGGCGACCCTACTGGCCGCTCTTCAGCCCGCCCACCGATCACCCGCGAGGAGGTGCTTGCCAATGCTGAAACTTACAAAGCCCAGGCATTTAAAATCCTCGACCCTGAAAAAACCGAAGTGGTTTATAATGGCGACTGGTTCAGAAAAATGACCTACGAAGAAGTTCTCAAGCTCAATGCGCGCGTCACGATGCAGCAAATGATGCAACGTGAAGATTTCAAGAAACGCATCAACGAGGGCACAGAAGTTCGCCTCCACGAGATCCAATACCCGATTATGCAGGGCTGGGACTCTGTCATGGTGAAATCCGATGTAGAACTTGGCGGTACTGACCAAATGTTCAATAACCTCGTCGGCAGAGACTTACAAAAAGAAGAAGGCATGGCTCAGCAAGTGGTCATTCTCATGCCTCTCCTTGAAGGATT
Organism: Akkermansiaceae bacterium; assembly: GCA_023301335.1. Lineage (GTDB taxonomy): Bacteria > Verrucomicrobiota > Verrucomicrobiia > Verrucomicrobiales > Akkermansiaceae > Rubritalea. The sequence goes on along the minus strand of JALZVA010000045.1, from coordinate 10,405 downwards.
AGACGGCACAAAAAAAATGTCGAAGTCTTCGAAAAACTATATTGGCGTGGCTGAACCAGCGACCGAAATGGTGAATAAAATCATGAGCACTTCTGATGAACTCATGGACCGCTACTACACGCTCTTATTGGGTGAAGATCGAGATAGCTCCGCACACCCAAGAGACGCAAAACTTCACCTCGCCCGCACCATCGCTACACGCTACCACGATGCCGAACAAGCTGAGGCTGCGATCCAAGCATGGATTGATAAATCTAAAGACAACTCAGCAGGGGCGACTGATCTCACAATCTCTAGCCTCCCCGCTGACCTCACTGTCCTCTCTCTCGCCTCCGCCGCCTTCGAGGTCGGCTTTGGTATAAAAAAATCTAACGGGGAACTCAAAAAACAATCGATTGCCCCAGGAGCTATCCAGCTCAATGGTGAAAAGCTCACCGACCCATTCGCCAAGGTGGAACTCAAACAGGGTGACATACTTAGGCTCAGTAAGAAATTTACAGCTAAACTCGTTTAAACTACTAACACATCTATAGAACCTATTTATGAAAATCGTCGTCGCATACTCCGGTGGTCTTGACACTTCAGTCATTCTGAAGTGGCTCAAAGATAAATATAACGCAGAAATCATCGCCTACTGTGCTGACGTCGGTCAGGCAGAAGAACTCGATGGACTAGAGGAAAAAGCCTTACAAACAGGCGCCTCAAAGTGCTACATAGGAAATCTTAAAGAGGATTTCGCAGAGAATTACATCTACCCGATGTTCCAAGGAAATGCTCTCTATGAGGGACGCTACCTTCTCGGGACCTCGATTGCACGCCCGTGTATTATGAAAGGCATGATGGATGTGGCAATTAAAGAAGGTGCAGACGCAATCGCCCACGGAGCTACAGGCAAAGGTAACGATCAGGTCAGATTCGAATTCGCAGCAGCCTCCATGGCGCCACATATTAAGTGCATCGCACCTTGGAGAGATGAAGAATTCAGAAAAGAGTTCCCGGGACGCGCAGAAATGATCGCCTACGCTGAAGCAAACAACATCCCCGTGCAGGCATCCATGAAAAAACCTTACTCGATGGACCGTAACCTCCTCCACATTTCTTTTGAAGCAGGTGACATGGAAAACACCTGGCACGATGCCTCAGCAGAATCCGATAAGGACATGTATGTGCTTTCCGCCTCCCCAGAGGATGCGCCAGACAAGGCAGAGTATATCCAATTTCTCTTTGAAAAAGGAAACATCGTCGGGCTTAAGCTTGAGGGACTCGAAACGATTATTTCTGATTTAGGAGATTTTAAAGCCACAGGTGAACAAGACGGATACACCCTCCTCACACCCTACGGTGTCATGCGTGTGCTGAATTTCCTTGGAGGAAAGCATGGTATCGGCCGTGTCGATCTGGTGGAAAATCGCTTCGTTGGGATGAAGTCGCGCGGAGTTTATGAAACCCCAGGTGGCACCATCATCATGGCAGCCCATAGAGACCTTGAGACTCTCACCATGGATAAAGAGCTTCAATCTCTCCGTGACAGCCTCATCCCTCGCTACGCTGAAATGATTTACAACGGTTTCTGGTATGCACCTGAGCGCGAAGCTCTACAAGAGCTCATCACCTCATCTCAACAGACCGTCTCTGGCGAAGTGCGACTCAAGCTCTACAAAGGGAATTGCATTTGCGCAGGTCGTCGCTCTCCGCTCTCTCTCTACGATGAAGATGTCGCAACGATGGAAGGCGGTGCAGAAGACGCATACAACCAAAATGATGCCACCGGCTTCATTACGCTTAATGCGCTCCGCCTGAGAGCTACAGCACGACAGCGTAGCTAAAAAGTTAAGGTTATACACACTCATTAAAAGAGGGGCATTTGCTCCTCTTTTTTTGCTTACACATCTCTTATGCTGCTCCCATTCGATTATTTAATGAAAGTACATATTCAATTTAACCTTCCAATCAATAAAAGCAAACACGACTCCACTTCACCCTCCCCCTTTCCGTTTAAAAAACCTGTCACTTCACCACAGCTTGAAAATTGACTTTTCTACCACCCCCGCTTAAAACTTACATCTAATAGCACATCAATGCCATTCACCACCTAATTTTAAATCCTTTATACTTTAAAGTATTTGTTATTTTTGAACAATTTGGTTGCTATCATACGTTTTATATTGGAACAGATTATTTAGCTCACACCGCATTATATGGAAACTACCACCACTCAGTCCACCTCACTACCAGCCGACGACGTAGCTGCTATCGATCAGTTAGGAGAGACTTATAAAAATTTCAAAGCTGAATTAAGCAAAAAAATCATTGGCCAAGAGCTGGTCATCGAGCAATTAGCGATCTGCTTATTTGGTAGAGGCCACGCCCTTCTCATGGGAGTCCCAGGGCTGGCGAAGACACTCCTTGTCTCCGCCGTGTCAGAAACACTCGACCTTTCCTTTAATCGTATTCAGTTCACTCCTGACCTGATGCCAGCGGATATTACAGGAACGGACATCATCCAGGAAAACGACGAAGGTAGAAGGCAATTCGAATTCGTCAAAGGTCCAATCTTTGCCAACTTACTCCTCGCCGATGAAATCAACCGTGCACCCGCCAAGACGCAAGCTGCGATGCTTGAGGCGATGCAGGAAAAGAAAGTCACTGTGCTAGGAAAGTCCTACCCGCTCGCCCCTCCATTTTTCGTTCTCGCCACCCAGAACCCAGTGGAACAAGAAGGAACGTATCCACTTCCAGAAGCACAACTTGACCGCTTCATGTTCCTCATCAATGTCGATTACCCTACAGCGGAAGAAGAACGCAAAATCGCTATTGAAACCACAGGAACAACTGCACAAGCTCTCTCACGCGTCATGACCGGTGAAGAAGTCATCGCTTATCAAGAATTAGTAAGAAGAGTGCCCGTCCCAGATCACATTTACGATTATGCCGTAGAGATCGTTCGCAAAACTCGCCCAGACAGTGAAGAAGCTCCTGACTGGCTGAAAGACTACGTTGCTTGGGGAGCTGGTCCACGTGCTGTTCAGTACCTCATCCTCGGGGCAAAATCTCGTGCCGCTCTACATGGTTCCTACATGGCTCGTCTAGAGGACATCCAAGCAGTCGCTGAGCCTGTGCTTGGCCACCGTGTGCTCACCAACTTTGCCGCCGAATCACAAGGTATGAGCTCCGCAAAAGTCGTCAGTCGACTACAACAAGAGATGCAATAGAGCATTACGTGCATGGCAACTGCTGAATACGATTTTTTAGACCACGAGATGCTGTCCAGGCTTGGCAACATCCCTCTTGAAGCTCGCGTCCCTATGCTTGGGAGTATTGCGGGAAGACACAAGTCTCCGAATAGAGGCTCGTCAGTGGAGTTTGCAGAGTACCGTAAGTATGTACAGGGTGATGACACCAGACGGCTTGACTGGAAAGCATACGCCAGAACGGACCGCTACTACATTAAGGAATTTGAGGCCGATACCAATTTACGCGCCTACTTCGTCGTAGATTCCAGTGGCTCTATGGCATTCCAGACAGAAGAAAATGCACAAAAAATAAGTGTCGCTAAAAAAATAGCAGCCTCGCTCGCCTACCTCGTAAGTAATCAAGGTGACGCATCTGGACTCTCTTGTATCAACGAGAAACTTCATATTGAGATCCCCCCAAGAAGCCGCCCCGCACATTTACAGTATATTTTTAATACCCTCCACAGTTTAAAACCAAAGGGCAAAACAGGCTTAACCCAAGCCTTACATGAGATTGCCGAGAAAGTCCCCCAGCGTGCGCTCATCATCATCATTTCAGATTTTTTCTGTGACACAGACGAATTAGAAGAGGCCTTTGCCCATCTCCATCACCGCAAGCACGATGTGGGAGCTTTTCACATCATGGATAGGCAAGAAATTGACTTCGATTTCCAACGTCCCCATCGTTTCGTTGACCTCGAAGATGGTTCTTCAGTAGTGGCAGAGCCAGAACTCGTGGTGGATGAATACCGTGAAGCGGTTCAAGTATTTTTAAAAGCTATCAAAAAACAGTGCTATGATATTCATGCAGATTACCGTTTAGTAAGCACCGATCAAGATATTGAAAAGTTTCTTAGAGACTTCCTCATCTCTCGATTACCCAAAGGCAAGTAAGAGAATTATACGTGAATTTTATTAACCAAATCTTCTTGTATGGGCTACTCGCGATCGCGATACCTATCGTCATCCACTTGCTTAACCGCCGCAGGCACCGCACGATAAAATGGGCTGCAATGGAGTTCCTCCTCAAAGCTACTCGCGAGTCGAGAGGTCGAAAAAAACTCAAGCACATCATCATCCTCACCGCACGCGCCCTCGCGGTAGCCGTTCTCGTTCTAGCCTTCGCAAACCCGATCATCAACCGTCTTGGGAGTAAAGGCCAGGCACCTGACACAGTGTTCTTAATCCTTGATCGCTCCCCCTCCATGGAGCTGATCACCAATGAAGGCACACAAGGTGGGGGTATTTCTAAAAGAGAACTCGCCATCCAAAATGTCCAACAGTCGATGAAGGACATGCCTGAGACGCGCTTAATCTTACTCGATTCCGCAACTACAACATTCACTGAAGTCACCAGCCCCGATGCACTCTCCACACTCACCGAAGCTGGGCAGTCAGACAAAAGCGCAAATATCTCTCGCCTAATCAACTCCGCTATCACCAAAGCGATCGACCCCGCTGAAAAATTTGGCAACACAGAAATCTGGATCGCCTCAGACCTCCAACAATCAAACTGGGATATTAAATCAAAAGAGTGGAATACGGTGAATGCCCTCGCTTCTGAGAACGAAGACATCTCCTTACGTTTCATTGCTCTCAGCGAAACCAGTGGTTCAAATAACCTGGTTCAAGTCAACCGAAGCTGGCGGGAAGGTAACGAACTCGTCTTAGATATCACTATCACGCGCACCGACGGTGTCGCCGAGCAGGCGATAAGCATCACCTATGCGATGAATGGGAGTCAACAATCTGACGAGATCTTAATGACTGGTTCGGAGCGTATCATTCGGAAGCGCATCCCATTACAAAACTCTATCAAAAAAGGCTTCGGCTACGTTTCCATCAATGCGGATTCAAATCTTCGCGACAACGTCTCCTACTTTGTCTTTGGAGAAAAAAAGGCCATCCAGACTGTGATCGTCTCCGAAGGTGGAGATTCGCAGCAGCATCTTCAAAGGGCCGCAGCTCTACCCAATTCATCTCACTTAAGTGCTAAAACCTACGCCCCGCACCAAGCCAATCAAATTGACTTCGACAGCTCCGCTTTAATTATCTGGCAAGCTCCACTCCCTTCTGGAGAGGTGGCCTCCAATATCGAAAACTACCTTAAAGAAGGCGGACTCATTCTCTTTTTCCCTTCCAATGAAGACTCTGACCAAACCTTTTTAGGCTTAGGCTGGGGCCCAAAACAGTTCGCAGGATCTAAGAACTTCTTCGTGGTGGACAGCTGGAACCAAAATGACGGTCCATTCAGAGACGGCCTCGCAGGAGATGTCCTCCCGCTTGGAGAGGTGGATACGATTACCCGCCGCCCAATCCTTGGAGATGCTGTCTCCCTCGCACGCTTTGAAGATGGAGAACTTTTTGGTACAAGAAAAATCTTAGGAGAAGGACGAGCAATCTTTATCTCCACTCTCCCAGACCTCAGCTGGTCCCAGATGAACCATTCCGTCATTCATCTTATCACCATCCATCGCCTTCTCCAAATCGCCACCGAAAGGCTCAACGACACGGATTCTTCTATCGTTGGATCAGATAACCTTAAACTACGTCCGCGAGAAGATCGCAAACGACTCGATGACCACACCACCGCTGCACCAGGAAACGCAGAGAACGAAGCTGGTGTTTGGCAACTTGGCCAAAGAACGGTCGCCTCTAACAGAGACTCAGAAGAAGACCGCCTAGAGCTGATAGACATCGAAGCAATCAAGGTCGCACTTCCAGATGTCGATTACACCTTATTAGAAGAAAGAGGGAATGAAGCCGCTCGCTCACTACTCTCATTTCTCTGGCGCTACTTTCTCTATGCAGCTCTTGGCTTTTTAATCCTTGAGGCGATCCTTACCTTACCCGCCAAGATCCGCTCTAAGAAAACCTCAACCCCTGCAACATCGTGAACTTCAATATTGGCAAGCTCTACTTCTCAGCCTCTCCAGAAGCCTTTTGGATAAGCATCGTTGCCCTCGTCATCATCTTTGGGCTTTGCGTCTTTGCCGTCACACGCTCGCTCAGAAAAAAGCGAGCAATCGTGTTAGAGAGCTTACGCTTTCTATGTGCTTGCGTGATAGCCCTCATTTTATGGTCTCCACAGTTTAAAGAGTTTAAAACTCCTGAGGGAGATCCGACTATCGTCATTCTCTATGATGAGTCACACTCGATGAATACAGTTGACGCAAAAGTCGCTTCTATTTTCGGAGAAACGGGAACCCCCTCTATCATTAGCCGAAAGGAATGGTTAGAGTTCGCCCTCAACGATAAGCTCTGGCGAGGTTTTGAAACAGCTGAAGAGCATGTCAAGATCCACCGCGTTCCTTTTTCCACAGATGACGCCACCCTCACCAAGAATAGAACAGGCTCAGATTATTACACCGCTGTGGACAGAGCCTTGGAGGAAAACGACAATCTCAAAGCAATCATTCTCCTTGGTGATGGAGACTACAACACAGGCAAGAGCCCTTCCGCAGCCGCACAAAAAGCTCAGATCAACCAGGTCCCCATTTATACCGTAGCGATTGGTAAGGACGTTTACCTTCCAGACCTTGAGATCATATCTCTGTCGGCGCCTAAATACGGAATTGTGAAGGAGGCTATTCAAATTCCCTTCTCTATCCGCTCCTCTATTGGTCGTGACATTAAAACTGCCGTCACCTTACTCGACAAAAAGACCAATAAAAAAGAGACGCTGCAAATCACCATTCCAGCAAACTCTATCTATAACGACTCTATCCTCTGGAGGCTCGATCAAGAAAAAACTTACGACTTCAGCTTCTCTGTTCAGAAGCATAACTCCGAGGTCATAGCTAGCAACAATAAGCAAGATTTCACCCTCCTTGCGAAGAAGGAAAATATCAAAGTCTTAGTCATTGAGAGCACCCCACGCTGGGAATACCGCTTTATTCGAAACGCCCTTTCTCGTGACCCCGGTGTGGATCTGGACTGCCTCTTGCTCCACCCAACTTTAGGGAAAGGTAACGGTCCCGACTACATTCAGGAATTCCCCGAAGACCTCGCCGAATTTCAAAAATACGATGTGATTTTTCTCGGGGATATCGGGATCGGCCCAGAGCAACTCACCGTAGAACAGTGCAATCTCATCAAAGGCTTAGTGGAGCAACAAGCCTCTGGCCTCGTGTTCATCCCAGGCTCTAAAGGGAACATTTTCTCACTCTTAGCGCCTCACCCAGATGATCCTACACGCTCGATCACAGAACTAGCAGACCTCATCCCTGTCACGCTCAACCCCAAGGAACAGAAAGGACATTCTACCCGTGTAGCCTCTCCTTTAACACTGACTGACAATGGGCGAGGCTCTCTCCTCACCATGCTAGGTGACTCCAGTGACCAGAATGCTAAAATTTGGCGTAACCTCCCAGGTTTTAACTGGTATGCCCCCGTGATCAAAGCAAAACCTGGTTCCGAAGTGCTCGCCGTACACTCATCTAAGAGAACCGAGAATAATCTCCGCATGCCTCTCCTCGTCACTCAGACATTCGGCACAGGTAAAGTCCTTTTCCTTGGTCATGACTCTGCATGGAAATGGAGAAAGGGAGTCGAAGATCTCTACCACTACCGCTTCTGGGGACAAGTCGCACGATGGATGTCCTATAAAAGAAATAGAGCAGCTGGTGAAAACCTCAGGCTTCACTTCAGCAAAGATAAGCCAAAACCTGGGGACATCATCACAGTCAAAGCAAATGCCTTTGACGAAAACGGAGCCCCCCTCGGCACCGATGGGCAGGTCACCCTCAAACTCACCAACCCTGAAGGAGCTGAGAAAACTTTGACCCTTGAGAGAGAAGATGGAGACTGGGGCGCCTACTTCACCCGCTTCCCTATCCTAAGTTCAGGAAATTACACGATCGAAGCAAGCATTGTAGGAGCGGAAGACAAAGCCGTCACCACCACTCTAGAGACGCTATCTACGGAAATTGAAAAAATAGGCCAGCCGGCAAACTTTGACGCACTCAAAGAAATGGCAAATATCACCCAAGGAGAATTCATCACCGGTGAGCAAATCCCTGACTTAAGTGCTAAAATCAACAATCGCCCTCACAAAGAACCGCGCTCGATCAACACCAACCTTCGTAGTGACCTCGATAAATCTAACTGGCCCTTCTATCTCCTCGGCCTTCTTTTAGTGCTGCTCAGCCTCTTTTGGATGGGAAGAAAAATCAACGGAACCTTCTAATCTATCCCCTCTTTCTCTCCTTTCTGTTCCCCTACCTCATTATGAGGTGAATTAATTCATTCTCATTCCCCTGCATTCGGTAGAATTTTATCATATTTACCGCTTTTCGGCTTTGACCTTTAAGCCTTTCTTCCCTAGTTTCCGCCTTCACCTGCCGACCTCAGCTAGAAGCGTCGGTTTCCCGAAAGAATCACCGTTTTAAACCATGAACATTACCGTAGATAAAAAGGACTGCACTGCTAACATCGCCATTGAGATCCCAGCTGATAAAGTAGCTGCTCAGAGAAGCGACATCGTTAAAGCATTTTCAAAGCAAGCAAACATCAAAGGCTTCAGAACAGGCAAGGCACCCGCAAAGGTGATCGAAAAACGCTATGCAGCTGACATCAAAGGAGAGCTCGAACAGAGACTCATCAATGACGCCATCACTGAAGCTATTAAAAAAGAAGAACTTAAAGTCCTCAATGTCAGAGTTGCCGAAGAACCTGTTTACGGAGATGACCAAGCTCTAAAAGTTGAGGCAATCGCCACTCTTGCACCAGAATTTGAACTTCCAGAATACAAGGAACTCGCAGTAGAAACTCCTTCAGACGAGATCAGCGACGCAGAACTTGAAAACAGCCTTAAGGAGCTCAGCCAACGCTTTGCAGAATTCAAGGACACCGAAGGAGCACTCGAAGACGGCCAGTTCGCCATCATCGACTTCACTTCTGACATCGACGGAAAACCAGTCGAAGAAGTCATCGGTAAGTCTGCTGGATTCGTAGGTGGCCGTGAAGGTCAGTGGGTGAAAATCGAAGAAGACGCATTCCTTCCAGGATTCGTTGACGAAATCAAAGGCCTAAAAGTGGGCGATCAAAAAATTATCCCTCTCTCCATCAATGACGAATTCCCAATCCAGTCCCTCCGTGGGCAGTCTGTGAACTTCGACATCACCATCAAAGAGACAAAGGAGCAAATTCTTCCTGAAATCAACGATGAATTCGCAGGCAAGCTTCTCCCAGACAAAGGTCTCGATGATCTCAAGGAGCTCGTCACTGAGCAACTTCAGATGGAAAAGAGCAAGAAGATTGCAGACACTAAGGTAGAGCAGATCATGCAGAAGCTTAACGACTCTGTTTCTTTCAATCTTCCAGAAGAAATCGTGCAAGCTGAGTACCAGAACAACCTTCAGGGAATGGTGAAAAACGCCATTGACCGTGGCATGGATCAGGAACAACTCGAAACTCAGAAAGATGAAATCGAAGCTCAGGCTAAAGAACAAGCTGAGAACACCCTTCGTTCTAACTTCATCTTACAAGAAATCGCTGCTGTTGAAAAAATCGAAGCTTCCGACCAAGAAGTCATCGCACGTATCGGCCAGATGGCTGATGCCGCTAAGAAGCCAGTTAAAGCTTATTTCAAGGAGCTTCAAAAATCAGGGAGAATCGAGCACGTCCGCAACTCTGTCCTCGTGGGCAAGACTATTGACTTCCTCGTAGATAGTGCGAAGGTAACTATCACAGAAGAAAATACTGAAGAAGCCAATGCATAATTTTCCAACATATATAAATCCATCTATGGGGAGCGCAGCCGTTCCTCAAAACAATTACTACGTCCCCACTGTCATCGAACAAGATGGACGTGGCGAGCGTGGCTATGATATCTACTCACGCCTACTCAAGGATCGCATCATCTTTATCCAAGGTGAAGTGAACGACTTCTTAGCGAACTCTGTGATCGCTCAGATGCTCTTCCTACAGATGCAGGACCCGAAGAAAGATATTCATATCTACATCAACTCACCTGGTGGCTCCGTCACTGCTGGTCTTGCCATGTATGACACCATGCAGTTTCTCACTTGTGAGGTGAACACCTACTGCATCGGTATCTGTGCCTCTATGGGTGCAGTGCTCCTCACTGCAGGAACTAAAGGAAAGCGCTTCTGTCTCCCGAACTCACACGTCATGATCCACCAGGTATCAGGCGGAGCTTCAGGAACTGC